>JAAUQQ010000032.1 GCA_012032745.1 Synechococcales cyanobacterium RM1_1_8 | reverse complement strand
AGCTCGGCGGCCTTCTGGAGGGTAAATGGGATCGTGTGGAAGAGGCGGCGCATGAGCTTGAGCTTGCTGCCCTTGCCCTGGGTGAAGCGGAGTTGTTTGACCACGCAGGGGGGGAGAGCCGGGCCGCTGGGTATCTTGGGCAATATAGGTCTCGCTGAAGCCGCCGGTGCCCAGCAGCCGAATTACCCGGTAGCGGCTGCTGAGCAGCTTGCCGACGACTTCCGCTTCTCGCTCCCGCAACAGCTCTCGGAACTCGCCCTCCTGGCTGAGGATTTCGCGCACGGCGGGGACGGAGGCGTGGCTTTTGAGCATGTTGCGCAGGCGCTGTTTGCGCAGTTGCTCGCGGATGCCGACGGTGATCACCTGGGCTCCCCCAAAGCCTGCGATCGCCAGCAGCGGCAGGGCCAGGGGCAAAATCTGCCCCGCCCAAACCAGCAACCCAAAGCTGAACCCCACCCAGGCCAGGGCCAGACCTGCAGCCAGGGCCAGGCGTAGGGTGAGCTGTTGGGAGCGGCTCATCAGCCAGCTCGCCCCCAGGACCAACAGCAGCACCATGGCGCTGCGCAAGCGGGGAGCTTGGCGGCTCCAGTCGTAGAGGGAGCGATCCTGCCAGAGGGTGGCGATCGCATTGGCCTGAACTTCCACGCCAGCCATGGGGGCGCGGTGGCGAAAGCTGCTGCCAAAGGGCACGGCATGGAGATCCTGGAGGATGTTGGCTGTGCCCCCGATCAGGACGATTTTGTCCTTGAAGCTGATCCCCGAAGTGGCCAGGGACTCCCAGCCCGCCGGGTCGAGAACTTTCCAAAAGGGCACATGGCGAAAACTTTGGTCGGGGCCGTAGAAGAAAATGTCGCTGCCCCGAGGCGTGGGGTAGTCGATCTGGGCCGCCTCCAGCGCCGCCGCTGCAAAGGATGGGCTCAGGGTCAGGTCGCCACTGGTGAGCAAGCTGTTGAACAGGGGATCTTCGGCGCGCATCTGGGCGATCGCCTCAGAGCCCAAGCGGTGAATCCGTCCATTGGGCTCGGTAATGAAATTGATCACGCCCCCCAGGGCACCGGCCTGCAAAAGGCAGCTCAGGGCGGTGGTGCTGGATGCTTTCCCCATGGTCGCTGTCCCCATAGGCATATTCTTCCGCCAGGACCACCCTGCCGGGGTAGCGCTGTAACACCGCTGCCAGGGCCGCATCATCGGCTGCGCCATAGCTGCTGGGGCTGGCTAGGGTGACATCCACGGCCACGGCTAGGGCTCCGGCGGCCATCAGTTTTTCAATCACTTCCCCATAGGCCCGTCGCTCCCAGGGCCAGGATTGGATGGGAGCCAGGGCGGCGTAGGTTTTGGGATCCTGGCGATAGAACTCGTTGGCATCCAGCGAGGAATCATCAATCGCCAAAATGATCACATCTGCTGGGGCGGGCGTCCTGCCCCGTAGCTCAAAAAAGGTCACTTGAAATTGACGTTCCAAGCGCTGCAAGGGGTAGGGATTGAGCCAGGTGACCGCAGCGGCGGCGATCGCCCATCCCACCGTCAACAGGCCATCCACCATGGCCCAATTGGCCCAATTGACCTTAGACGGGCTCGTTTGGAAGACCGTTGTGCGTCCCCGCCGAAAGGAGCGGATGAAGGTGCGCCAGCCGGAGGCGGTGCCATCGGCGAGGGTTTCCTTGGCGGCTGTGGCTGGGGGGACGGGCAGCGGCGCTGTGACATCTCCCAAGAGTTCGCTGTTTTGCGGGTCGCCGTTTTGCGGGTCGTTGTTTTTTGGGCTACGGTTTTTTGGGCTACGGTTTTTGGGGCTACGGTTTTCTGGGTCGCTATTCTCCTGCTGTCGAGCCAGTCCCTGGCGATGGCGGGGGGCGGATTGCCCGGAAATCGCTTCCGTTTCCATGCCGTCCGCCTGGGGATAGGTGCGATCGCTTTGCTCTGGAGGATGGGCCATGGCGGAAAAAACGAAGGGCTAAGGAGATGGAGGGCTAAATAAGGATTAGGAAAAGGCGCGATTTTGCCATCGGTCGCTGCCAGCATGGTGCTCCCATTGTTGTGCTCCCCTATTGTCGTGCTCCCATTGTAGGGGGAGCGCCAGCTAGTTTGAGGGGAGCCACCACGATGGGTGTCTTGATCGCGGTGATGGCAGCGGTTGGGGCAGTTGCAGTTATTGTGGCCATAATGGCAAGAAGTTGGGGAATTCTAGCTGCAATGCCCCAAGCTGTTGGACGCCCAACTGTTTTAGGATTGACCGGGACAAGCAGACAGATGGGCTATGGACTTCGGTCTGTTTTGGATATCCTAAACCTAAGCTATACCTGGGCTATCTCTGGGAACTGGCTGTTACATTTCTGACAGCTAGCTTCTCGGCTGTTACATTTTCAACCGTTACATTTCTGACTGATTTCCATGGCTGGACATAGTAAATGGGCCAATATCAAACGCCAAAAGGCCGTTGTTGATGCCAAGCGCGGCAAGATCTTTACCAAAATCGCCAGGGAGATCATCGTGGCTGCCCGCAGTGGCAGCGCCGATCCCAATGGTAATTTTCAGCTTCGCTCCGCCATCGACAAAGCCAAGGCAGCGGGGATTCCCAACGAGAATATTGAACGGGCGATCGCCAAAGGGGCAGGCATCGGCGCAGGAGCAGGCGATAGCTACGAAGCGATCCGCTACGAGGGCTATGGCCCCGGCGGCGTGGCCATCTTGATCGAAGCCTTGACCGACAACCGCAACCGCACCGCCGCCGATCTGCGGGTCGCCTTTAGCAAGAACGGCGGCAGCCTGGGCGAAATCGGCTGTGTGAGCTGGATGTTTGAACAGAAGGGCGTGGTGATTTTGACCGGAGAGATTGAGGAAGATGCGCTGCTGGAAGCGTCCCTGGCGGGGGGGGCGGAGTCCTATGACTTAATTGACGACGATGGCGATAGCAGCGGCCGCGATGCTGGCACTGGGGCAGAAGTATTCACCGCCGTCAGCAACCTCGAAGCCCTCAACCAAACCCTGCAACAGCAGGGCTACACCGTCGCCCAGACCGAGCTGCGTTGGATTGCGGGCAATGAGCTAGCGATTACGGACCTCGCCCAGGTGGAGCAGGTGTTGAAGCTGATCAATGCCCTGGAAGACTTGGATGATGTGCAAACGGTCACGGCGAATTTTGATATTGCGGAGGATCTGCTGGCGATCGCCCTGGGCTAGAAGCGCTGGGGGGAAGTCGCGATCGCCAGCCCTGACCCCGCCCCCGCCGATTTGCCCCAGGCCCTAGAATAAAAGCAGCAACTCAGCCCCTGCTCCCCGCTGCCCCATGTCTGATTTCAGCATCCAGTCCGAATACAGTCCCAAAGGCGACCAGCCCGCCGCCATCCAGGGCTTGGTCAAATCCATCAATGCGAACCACCAATACCAAACTCTGCTGGGGGCGACGGGGACAGGCAAAAGTCTGGGATACGACGATCCCGTCTTCTTTGTGGAACAACAAGGCGACCAACAGGTCTCCAAGGTTGCTCCCATTGGAGAACTCATTGAGAACCTATTCCAAGCCTATCCTGGAAAAACCTGTGAGCAAAATGGCACGGAAGTTCTCGATGCCAGTGTTCCAACCCATGAATACTATGCCCAATCCTTTAACCCAGAAACCGGGCGGACAGATCTCTACAAAATCCACTCCTTCATTCGCCACGATGCTCCGGCAGCAATGTATCAGTTGGAGACAGCTTGTGGACGTCGTGCATCGCTGACTGGAGACCACAACCTTTGGGTTTTACGGGATGGCCAGCTTCAACTCATTAAAACCACCGAAGCCCTAACTTCAGACTATGTGCCATTGCCCGAGCAGTTATTGAACTCAGGCCAGCTTGCAACCATTGACACCGCGACTGTCCTCCAAGCGCACCGTCCCTATGTGGATGCTTCAGAGGCGTTAGTGACCTACGCCCGTGACCACGGAACGCAAAACCTCCAGGCGGCAGCCCAGCAATGTGGCATTTCTCCCAAAGTCTGGCGCGGCAAAATGTTCGCCATGCAACATCAGGTCAAGAACCGCTCCCTGGCAACCCATCAGATATCACAGCTCCTAGAGGCCAATCCCAGCCTTACAGCCTATGTGGCAGCGCATCCAGCTTCTGTGGGGCTGGGCTCCTATCGAAGTAATATTCCATTCCAACAGGCCCTTTCCCCAGCGCTACTTCGCACCCTAGGGCTCTATATTTCCGAAGGTAATTGCCAGCCAAAATACATCACCCTCTCCAATCACAATCCCCAGATTAGGCAGCAGCTTGAAGTTGATTTGCAATCCCTAGATATCCAATTCTCAATTCGTCCCAATTCTGACTATCAGATTTCATCGCGCACTATCGCAGTGCTTTTTTCAACGCTTTGTGGTCATCATTCTAGAGACAAACAGCTCCCCTACTTCTGGCCCCAACTGTCTAAAGCTTCGCTTAAATTTCTACTTCAAGCCTACTTTGATGGCGATGGCACTGTGGAGAACTGGAGTGCAGTAACTGCTACTACGGCAAGCCGAAAACTAGCTTCAGATTTAACCTATGCCCTACTGTCCCTTGGGATTTGGGCCAGGATTCACAAAAAGTGGAAGCGGGCAACCCAAACAGAGCATCCGGGAGACTGGTACTACCAGACTTCGCTGTCTGGCCAAGAGAATCTCCACAAATTTTCTCAGTCTATTGGCTTTTCGATTGACTATAAGCAAGCTGCCTTGGCCGCACAACAGCAACAGCGAGCCCATTCTAATGTCGATGTGGTTGCGATTAACGGGGGACAATTGCGATCGCTCCGCCAAGCCCTCCATCTCTCAGCCCAGGCCCTAGGCCTCCTCAGCGGTGTTTCCCGCAGCGCCATCCAAGGCTTTGAGCTCGAACGGCGCAGACCCCGCAGACAGGTGCTCAAGCGCATTCTGCAAGCTCTGGAGGAGCGAGCCCAAGCCCTAACGGACGATGCCCTAACAGACGATGCTCCAACAGCCAGATGGTGGCAGTCTTGGAAAACCATCGAACAGCTCACGCACCTGCGCTGGACCGCGATCGCCAGTCTCCAGCCCATTGACTATCCCCATGCCTACGTCTACGACTTTTGTGTGCCTGGGGCGGAGACCTTCCTGGGGGGGGAAGGCGGATTTTTTGTCCATAACACCTTCACCATGGCCAATGTTATCCAGCAGACGGGAAAGCCCACCCTGGTCCTGGCCCACAACAAAACCTTGGCCGCCCAGTTGTGTAATGAGCTGCGATCGTTTTTTCCCGAAAATGCCGTCGAATATTTTATTTCCTACTACGATTACTACCAGCCGGAAGCCTATATTCCCGTCAGCGACACCTACATTGCCAAGACCTCTTCGATTAATGAAGAAATTGATATGTTGCGCCATTCGGCGACGCGATCGTTGTTCGAGCGCAAGGATGTCATCGTCGTCGCCTCAATTAGCTGCATCTACGGCCTGGGCATTCCCTCGGAATATCTCAAGGCTTCGATTAAATTTCGCCTCGGCCAAGATGTGGAAATGCGCCAGGTGATCCGCGATTTGGTGAATATCCAATACACCCGAAATGATCTAGAGGTCGATCGCGGTCGCTTTCGGCTCAAGGGCGATGTCCTCGAAGTGGGACCAGCCTATGAAGATCGGCTGATTCGCATTGAATTCTTTGGCGATGAAATCGATGCCATTCGCTATATTGATCCAGTCACGGGGGAGATTCTCCAGAGTATGGATAGCATCAATATCTACCCCGCTCGCCACTTCGTCACCCCCAAAGAACGCCTCGAAAAAGCCATCCAAGACATCAAGCTAGAGCTAGAAGTACAGCTCGAATTCCTGAACAAAGAAGGCAAACTGTTGGAAGCCCAGCGCCTGGAACAGCGCACCAAATATGACCTGGAAATGCTCCAAGAAGTGGGCTACTGCCAGGGCGTGGAAAACTACTCCCGCCACCTGGCTGGGCGGCTGCCCGGTGCGCCGCCGGAATGCCTGCTGGACTACTTCCCTTCAGAAGATTGGCTGCTGCTGGTGGATGAATCCCACGTCACCGTGCCCCAACTACGAGGCATGTACAACGGCGACCAGGCCCGCAAAAAAGTGTTGATTGACCACGGCTTTCGGCTGCCCAGTGCAGCGGACAATCGCCCGCTCAAGGCCGATGAATTTTGGTCCAAGGTCAACAACTGCATTTTTGTCTCGGCAACGCCGGGGAGCTGGGAGCTGGAGCAATCCGATGCCGAGTTTGTCGGTGAAGATCGCAAGGCCAAAAAGGCGACCCAAAAGGCGGCAGCAGAAAAGATGGAAAAGCGGCGCTATAAACGCGGCACGGGCCGGTGGTGGAGCAGGTAATTCGGCCCACGGGGGTGATTGATCCGGAGATTTTTGTCCGGCCTACTGAGGGCCAAGTCGATGATTTGCTCCATGAAATTACCACCCGTTCGGCCAAGAATGAGCGAGTGTTGGTGACGACGCTGACCAAGCGCATGGCCGAAGATTTGACGGATTACTTCTTTGAGCGGGGCGTTAAGGTGCGCTACATGCATTCGGAAATCAATTCGATTGAGCGCATCGAAATCATTCGCGATTTGCGCGAAGGGGTGTTTGATACGTTAATTGGCGTCAACCTGTTGCGAGAAGGCTTGGACTTGCCAGAAGTGTCCCTGGTGGCTATTTTAGATGCGGACAAGGAGGGCTTTTTGCGGGCGGAGCGATCGCTAATCCAAACCATTGGCCGGGCCGCTCGCCACATCGAAGGCAAGGCCATTCTCTACGCCGACAACATGACCGACAGTATGCTCGCAGCAATCTCGGAAACCGAGCGCCGCCGCGAAATTCAGGTTGCCTACAATACCAAACATGGCATCGTTCCCCAGCCTGTGACCAAGCGGGCGGACAATTCGATCTTGGCGTTTCTGGAGGTGTCGCGGCGGCTCAATGCCCAGGAACTGGACGTGGCCTGCGAGCAGGTGGAGGATATCCCGCTAACGGAGATTCCTGAATTGATTGTGCAACTGGAGGATGAGATGAAGAAGGCGGCCAAGGAGCTGGAGTTTGAGCGGGCGGGGGAATTGCGCGATCGCATCAAAACCCTGCGCAATAAGCTGGTGGGCAGACGTTAAGACAGCAGAATTAAATCACAGGCCATCCAAGCGCCGCTGCCAGGCATCATCTTCCTTAGCGGACTGGGCGATCTCTTGGTCGAGCAAATCCTGGTCGGTTGTATAGGCCGCCTCTTCCGCTTTGAGCTGGGTTTGCTGGGCAAACTGTTTAGCATAGGCGAGTTTGCTGCGGAGTTCGGGGCTGGGGGATTGGAGCTGGCTGGCAAGCTGTTGGCGCTGTTGATTGCGTCGCTGGACCGCGCGATCGCGCCAGCCCACCACCTGCCAGCGCACCAAAGGAATCACCAAAAAGCCCAGACCATAGAGCAGCAGCAGGGGATAGATTTGGCTGACAAACCCCAAAAAGCCAATGCCCGTGGCGGCGAGCTGGGGCAAGAGCGAGCCCACCAGGACAGCCAAGCCGATGTTGACCAGCCCGAGCAGGCCCGCCGCCCAGCGCTGGGTTGGGCTAGCCTGGCTAAATTTCCAGGGGTTTTCCTGTAGATAGGCGGAGCCGCTGGCGCGAGTAGAGGGCTCTGAACCAGCGGTGATTTGCAGTTCCGGAAATTGGTAGACGATTTCGCCCTGGGGGCTGACCTGGGGGCGACCTTGGAACTGGACGAGCACGGGCAGGATGGCATCATGGGGTCCGCTGCGGCGCTGTCCAGGTAGGGCATGGCCTGTTCAGCGGCGATCGCCCCCCGCTGCTGACGAATGACCTGGGCGATCGCCTGCCAGCGGCGATCGTCTAGATCGCCATTGGGATTGCCATCACCAAACAGAAAGGAAAAGATCGCTTCGAGTAAATTGAGCTCTGACTTGGACTGGGGAGAGGCCGCTTTGCGGTTGCGGCTGCCCGAACGGCTACCCCTGGCATAGCTGTTGCCGTAGCTGTTGCCGTAGCTGTTGCCGTAGCCGTAACCGCCCAACCAATCGGCATAGAAAAACAGCCGCAGGGCGCTGCCAAGAACCTCGAAGAGAACAGAAAACAGACCGCTCGGGTCAAAGGAATTGTTGTCGTCGTCGCGGTTGACGGCAGCGATCGCAGCCAGGGCGAGAATGATTAGGGCGATCGCCAAAACGCCGATCGAGGCAAACAGCGCCAGGCCAAAGGAAATGCGAATCAGATAGAAACAAATTTTCCAGGCCCGGCCCAACCCGGCCCGAAGGCGCAGCTTCCAGAACCGGCCCAGCAGGATGGCGCGAAAGTTGTTGGGGAAACCATAGGCAATATCGCCGCTCTCGGCCACCTCCAGGTTGCCGCCAACGGCGCTGGCCAGGGCCAGCAGGCCCTGCTCTGCCACCGCAACGGGCAAGCCCGCCTGGGCCGCCACATCGCCAACGCTGACGCGATATTGAAGGGCCTCGACGGCTCCCAGCAGTTTGGGGTCGAGGGCCTGGGGGTCTAGGTTTTTGGAGTCTCGGGCTCTGGAATTAGCAGTCGAAGAAGGGTCAGCCATGGTATCCCTGGGCAGGGTTCCTGCCATTACGGGTGGGTTAGCTCCGCTGGGAGCGGCTTTACCTACCAGGGTAACGGTTGTTTCCCAAGATGGCGGCGGGGCGGTGGGGTTGGATATCCCACCGCCCCAGCCCAATTCAGTCCATGGCGCTGATCAGCTAAAAGCCGCCTTAACGGTAGGCTTCCATGCCTTCGCAGGAACAGACGAGGTTGCGATCGCCATAGGCATTGTCCACTCGGCCCACCACCGGCCAGAACTTATGCTCCTTCGTCCAGGGGGCAGGATAGGCGGCCTGCTCCCGGCTGTAGGGACGGTCCCATTCCGCACCTAGCAAAGACTGGGCGGTGTGGGGCGCATGTTTGAGCGGGTTGTTTGCCGGGTCGATTTGATCCAACTCGATCGCTTCAATCTCGCGACGAATGGCAATCATGGCATCGCAGAAGCGGTCCAGCTCCTCCTTGGATTCGCTCTCCGTGGGCTCGACCATGACCGTGCCTGCCACGGGCCAGGACACCGTGGGCGCATGGAAGCCAAAGTCAATCAGGCGCTTGGCAATGTCATCCACTTCGATCCCGGCGGATTGCTTGACCTTGCGCAGGTCGAGGATGCACTCGTGGGCGACCCAGCCGCCCTGGCCCTTGTAGAGCACAGGAAAGTAGTTTTCCAGCCGCTTGGCCATGTAGTTGGCGTTGAGGATGGCGACCTGGGTGGCTTCGGTGAGGCCGGTGCCGCCCATCATTTTGATGTACATCCAGGAGATGGGCAGGATGCTGGCACTGCCCCAGGGCGCGGCGGAGACGGCACCGATGCGGTCATCGCCTTCCAGCTTGATCACAGAATGGCCGGGCAGGTAGGGCTTGAGGTGGGCCACCACGCCGATGGGGCCAACGCCGGGACCGCCGCCGCCGTGGGGAATGCAGAAGGTTTTGTGCAGGTTGAGGTGGCAGACATCGGCACCGATGTCGCCGGGGCGGCAGATGCCCACCTGGGCGTTCATATTGGCCCCGTCCATGTAGACCTGACCGCCAAATTCATGGATCGTGGCGCAGATATCTTTGATGCCCGCCTCAAACACGCCGTGGGTGGAGGGGTAGGTGATCATCAGGGCGGCGAGGTCATCCTTGTGGGCCTCGGCCTTGGTCTGGAGGTCGGCGATGTCGATGTTGCCGTTGTCGTCGCATTTGACCGGGACCACCTTCATGCCACACATGACGGCGCTGGCGGGGTTGGTGCCATGGGCCGAGGTGGGGATGATGCAGATGTTGCGGTGGGCATCGCCGCGCTGGCGGTGGTATTCGCGAATGGTGAGCAGACCGGCATATTCGCCCTGGGAGCCTGCGTTGGGCTGGAGGGACACAGCATCGAAGCCGGTGATTTCTGCCAGCATGGCTTCGAGTTGCTCACACAAGATGCTGTAGCCCTGGGTCTGGGAGGCCGGGGCGAAGGGGTGCAGGCGACCAAACTCCGGCCAGGTGACGGGAATCATTTCCGCCGTGGCGTTGAGCTTCATGGTGCAGGAGCCCAGGGGAATCATCGAAGTCGTCAGGGAGAGATCCTTGGCCTGGAGCTTGTTGATGTAGCGCAGCAGGTCCGTCTCGGAATGGTAGGCATTGAAGACGGGGTGGAGCAGATAGGGGCTCTGGCGCTGGAAGGCGCTGTCCACGTCAATGCTGGCTTGTTCCAGGAGTGAGCCCAGGTCAAAGTCGATGGCCTTGCCCTGGGCGAAGACCTGGAGGAGCTGCTGGATCTCCTCTAGGCTGGTGGGCTCGTCCAGGGTGATGCCCAGGGTTGTGGCATCAACAAGGCGCAGGTTGATGCTGTAGTCCGCCTCGGCAGTTGCCAACAGCGCTTCAGCCTTCTCCGTCGTAATTTTGAGGGTGTCAAAGCAGAGGCTGGCATCGACGCTGTAGCCCAGCTTTTGTAAACCCAGGGCCAACAGGTTGGCCTTTTTGCGAATCTGCTGGGCGATGCGGCGCAGGCCGGTGGGGCCATGGTAAACAGCGTACATGGAAGCCATGACCGCCAGCAGAACCTGGGCGGTACAGATGTTGCTGGTGGCCTTGTCCCGGCGGATGTGCTGCTCGCGGGTTTGCAGGGCGAGGCGCAGGGCGGGGTTGCCGTTGGCATCCTTAGACATGCCGACGATGCGACCGGGCATTTGGCGCTTGTATTCATCTTTGGTGGCGAAGTAGGCCGCGTGGGGACCGCCGAAGCCCAGGGGCACACCGAAGCGCTGGGTGCTGCCCACGGCAATGTCTGCGCCAAATTCGCTGGGGGGCGTTAGCAGCAGCAGACTCATCAGGTCCGCAGCGACGGTGACCAGGGCCTTGGCTTCGTGGACCTTGGCGGTGAAGGCGCTGTAGTCATGGATCGTGCCGTCGCTGGCGGGGTATTGCAGCAGGGCTCCGAAGATGGGTGTAGCGGCGGGGTCGAAGCTGTTGTGGTCGCCGACGATGACCTCAATGTTGAGGGGCAGGGCGCGGGTGCGAATGACTTCGATGGTTTGGGGATGGCAGTCCTGGGAGACAAAGAAAGTATCGGACTTGCTCTTGGACTTGCCGTAGCTGAGGGCCATGGCCTCGGCAGCGGCGGTGGCTTCGTCCAGCAGGGAGGCATTGGCGATTTCCAGACCGGTGAGGTCGGTAATCAGGGTCTGGTAGTTGAGCAGGGCTTCGAGGCGACCCTGGGCAATTTCAGGCTGGTAGGGGGTGTAGGCTGTGTACCAGCCGGGGCTTTCGAGGATGTTGCGCTGGATCACAGGGGGGGTGATGCAGTCGGCGTAGCCCATGCCGATAAAGGAGCGGCAGACCCGGTTTTGGTTGGCGATCGCCCGGATCTGCTCCAATGCCACGGTCTCACTCACACCCTCGGGCAACTGCAAAGGCCGTTCTATCCGAATGGTAGAGGGCACCGTTTTGTCAATCAGCTCATCTAGGCTATCAACGCCCAAAACCTTGAGCATCGCTGCGATGCCATCGCCATCCGGTCCGATGTGGCGCTGGGCAAAGGTCGTCGGCTCGGCCAGCAGGGCAGCTTGGGCTGTTGCTGGAGCTATCGCTGAAACGGTCGCTGAAACGGGGGCTGGGACGGCGGGCTGGGCGGTGGCAGAACTGTTCATAGAGACTCAATGGCTGGACGGCAGCAGGATGGAATAGCAGCTTGTTTAGGCGAGTTTGCCGAGGCCAACCGAACACCGATATCTACACCGAGGTCTCAGCAAATTGGCCTGGGGCTCAGCCCACGTAGAAACGAACCCGCTGGCAAAACGGGCCTGTTGACATTGCTTAATATTCCTATTTTCAGTGAAAGGGGGCGATTCGGCATCCCCCATCTATGTATTTCCGATGTGAATCGACACAGTTCAGATGAGCTGAGCGTTAAGCAGCCTCGCCCTGGGGAATCTCCTGGCCAATTCTTGGGGCCAATTCTTGGGGCCAATTCTTGGGGCCAATTCTTGGGGCCGATTCTTGGAGCTGTTGACTGCTGAAGGCTTAGTTGGCGACCTGGGCAATCAAAGAATCGGTCTGATTGACCCAATCTTGATTCTTCTGGAACTCAAACAGCTCCCGCGCATAGTTAAACATCTGGACCGCTTCAGCATTATTGCCCAGGGCCATAAACGACAGCCCCGCCCCAAAATAGGCATTGGCATAGGAGCGGTTCGCCTCCGCTGCCCGCTTAAACGACTCCAGGGCATCCACCCAGGTTTGCTGCTGAAGCTGAATGCTGCCAAGGCTGTAATGGGCTTCGGCATAGTCCGCCTTCAGGGAGACCGCCCGCTCGAAGCTGCGCTTGGCTTCCTCGGGCTGGTTCTGTTCTTGGTAACCCAAGCCCAAGTAAAATGCGGCTTCCGGGGAATCTGGACTAAAGCGCACCGCCCGCTGGAAGGCCCCCACAGCATCGGCGTTGCGGTTGAGGGCTCGCAGGGTCAAGCCTCGGTTGTAGTGCAAAATACCCATGTTGGGGCTGACGCCGATGCCCTGATCCAAGTAGCTGAGGGCCCGCTCGGGGTTGCCGCCTTCTAGCAAGACCGCGCCGAGGTTGGCATAGGCAAGGCCAAACTGGGGATCGACCTGGGTGGCGGCATAGAAGGCGTTGGCAGAATCCTGGAGGCGATCGCTCTGGCGGAAAGCCAGCCCCAAATTGTAGTGGGCGGGAGCATAGCTGGGGTTGATGCGCACCGCTTCTTGAAAGGCGACGATCGCCTCGGCCAGGCGGCCCGCCTGCACCAGGCTGAGCCCTCGCTCCACGGATTGGTTGGCGGCAGTTTGGGGGTCGGTGAGCTGGCTGAGCTGCATGGACTCAGGCCTGGGTGCGGCTTGGGCGAAGGTTGGCGCGGCCCAGCAGAGGGTTGTGAGGAGGATGCTGGCCGCCATGGAACTGGCAGCTATGGAACTGGTTAGGACGCGATCGCAGCTTGCCGCGATCGCCTGACTTCCCTCGCCCAGCTTTGCCTGATTATTCAGCGCTACCCGGCCTAGCTTTACTTTGAACACCAACATCGGCTCACTCTCCAACGGTGCAATCAATCCTGGGGGCGGATTGGTCCTTGGGATTTTAGCTCAATTCTGGGGGAATGCCAGAAATTCAGAAATCCGTAGGGATTTGTAGCTAAGTCGCCAGGCTCAACTGCGATCCGTCCAGGGTTTTGGTCACTTCAATGCGGGCTTGAAAGGCTTCCTTGAACTGCGGCATGTGGGTGATCGTCAAGATGCAGGCAAAGTCTGGGGCGATGCCGTTGATTGCGGCAATCAGGCGATCGCAGCCCTCCCCATCCTGGGTGCCAAAGCCCTCATCCACAATCAGTAGCTGCAAGGCCGTGCCCGATCGCTGGGCCAGCAACCGCGCCAGGGCGAGGCGAATGGAAAAATTGACGCGAAAGGCTTCCCCCCCCGAAAAGGTCTCGTAGGGCCGCGTTCCCCGCGCATCGGCAATGCGGATATCGAGGGTGTCCAGCAGCGCAGCCTGGGACTTGCCCTGGCGCTTGGCCTTTTGGGTGATGAACTGCACATGCAACTGGTGGTCGCTGAGGCGTGCCAGAATCCGATTGGTTTCCTGCTCTAGCTGGGGCAGAACGGTTTCGATCATCAAGGCCTGGATGCCGTTTTCCCAAAGGCCTGGGCCAGTTCCTGGTGGATGCGTTGCTGGTGGCGGCATTGCTGGATCTGCTGCTGCTGCTGGGCTTGCTGTTGTTCTAAGGCAGCTAGCTGTTGCTGGCGCTGGTGGAGCCGGCCCTGGTCGGCCAGGGCAGCATCGAGGCGGTGGCGGCGCTGGTCGATTTGTTCGGTGAGGTCGGCCAGGGCTGGGCTGGGGTCCGGCGCTTGGTCCAGCTTGGTTTCTAGGGCGGCGATCGCGGCATTTTGGCGACTGAGATCCTGGGCGATCGCCAGCGCTTGCTGCTGCAACTCGGCCAGCTCCTGGTCTAGCAGGGGCTGCTGCATCCGAGCCCGGACCAGGGATTGATATTGCAACGGAGCGCCCTGGGCCGCCCGCAGGGCCTGGCGGAGCTGGCCATGCGCCTGGGCATCGTAGGCCAGGGCGGTGAGCTGCTGCTGGAGCAACTGCGCTTCCTGCCAGGCCGGGCTCCGGTGCGGTGCTGCCCGCTGTTGGTCCAGCTCAGCAACTTGGAGGTTGAGGGCGGTGAGTTGTTCCAACACCTGAGCTTGGCGTTTTTCGGCCTGGCGAATTTCGCTTTGCTTGATCTCCGCCCAGCGCCAGCGTTCCACTTCCCCCCGCGCCAGGGCATGGTTGCGTTCATCGTAGGCCAGGGCCGTCAGTTCGGCGCTCAACTGCTGCAATTGCTGTTGCAGCTCTGGGGCGTAGTGGTCGTGATCGAGCTGCTGTTGAAGGGGAGCTAGCTCGGCGGCGAGGGCCGTGAGCTGTCGCTGTTGTTCCTGCACCTGGGCAAGCTGCTGCTGAAGCTGGCCCCGGCGCTCCAGGAAACCGCCATAGCCCGCCTGTTCCCGCTCAATGGCATGGTACTCATCCCGCAGAATTTCGATCTCCCGCTGGGTGGCGGTGGTTTGGTCCCGTACAACGATCAGCAGGTCGAGGATCCCTTGGCGATCGCCCTCCTGTTGTCGCTGCACCGCCTGCAAATGTTTGTCATCCAGGGGGCGATCGCACAGGGGACAACTGGCATCGGGCTCGGCCAACTGGCGCACGTTGTCATCCATGGCCGCCAGTTGCGCTTCATATTCCTCCCGGTGAATCATCAGCCGTTCCAGCAGGCCCCGGCGCTCCAGGCCCCGCTCCCTTACCTGCTCCTGGATCCGCTGCCGCTGCTCCAGGTAACTGAGCTGGCGGCTGGTGGTTTCCAGTTCCAGCTCCAGTGGCCCAAGCTGGGTTTGGCAGGCTTGGAGTTCGGTGCACTGGCGCTGGAGCTGATCGAGCCGGGCCCGTTTCTGGCTGTGGATCTGCTGGAGCTGGCGCTGGAGCTGCTGTTGCTGCTGCACCAGGGGCATGACTTCGGCTTCGAGCTGATCGAGCTGGGTGAGGCGCGATCGCGCCATGCCCAATTTTTCCTTCGCCTCCGCCACCGCTGGAGCCCGCTCCAGGATGAGCTGTAATTCCGCCTGCTGCCGTTCGAGGGTTTCTTGCTGGGCCTGGCAGCGGGCCAGCGCTTGGTCTTGCTCGGCCTGGTGCTGATCGAGCTGGCGCTGGCACTGCTGTTGTTGCTCGATCAAGCCCCGGTGCTGCTCGGCTTGGTCCGTGAGCTGTTCATCCTGGCGCTGCCACTGTTGCCATTGCTTGTAAGCTTGTTCAATCGAGTCAGCCTGGGCCAGGATCGAAGCCCACTGCTGTTGGGCCTGGGTTTGGACCTGCTGTCGCTGGTGGAGCTGGGCCAGATCGGCCTGGAGGCGATCGCGCTGCTGCTGGGCAAACCGCTGCTGCTGCTGCCAGTCTTGGCGCTGCTGCTGGAGAGCCACGAGGGCTTGGCGACGCCCTTGGTCATGGGCCTGATCCCGCTGGAGCGCGGCCAGGGTGGCACTCACCTCCGCCAGTTCGGTCTCCACCCAGGCGACCTGGGTGAGCTGCTCCGACAACTGTTGCTGGTGGATTTCCAACACCTGGGCTTGGGCCTTGGCTTCGCGCCCCCGCTCCCGCGCCTGCTCCGCTAGGGCGTCGTATTGATCGAGCTTCAGCAGGGAAGCCAGCACCTGTTTGCGCTCATTGGGCCGCTTGAGCATGAATTCATCGGCCCGGCCCTGGCGCAGGTAGGCAGAGTTGACGAAGGTGTCATAGTCTAGCTTGAGGCTGTGAATAATTTGCTGCTGGGTGGGGCGCAGGCCCTTGGTGGTCAAACTGCGAAAGGGCAGATCATCGAGGGGCAGCTCGGCCCAGTTGGGCTCGGTTTGGGGTTCGGTTTGGAGTATTGCGGGGGCGATCGCTGGAGCTAGGGATGCTGGCTCGACGCTGGCTGCGGTCAGTTCCGGTGGCAACTGTCCAATCTGAAACTCCAGCAGGGCCGATTGCTGGCGGGGGCGGCGACGCAGCACCCGATAGAGCTGTCCCTGGCTGACAAAGATAAAATCGACCCTGGCCTCATCCGCCCCCTGGTGAATCACATCATCGCCCAAAGCGGCCCGACTCTGGCCCCACAGCGCCCAGGTGATTGCCTCCAGCAGGGAAGATTTGCCCGCACCGTTGGCCCCGCAAACGCAGGCAGTATGGAGACCGCGAAAATCCAGCGTGGCCTGGCGATAGCTGAGGAAGTTGGTCAGGCAAAGGCGAAGTGGAATCACAATTCCCTAGGGCCACCGTTTCAAACGTTGCAGTACATTTGCACTTGACTGTCTATAACTCTAGCGGTTTTGCCGCCATTTGGCGCAATGGGGCCAAAATAGAGCCATGGATCCATCGTGATTCAATCGTTTTACCCCATCCATTCCCATGGCGATTTCCAGAGTTTCTCCCGCGATCAATCCCAGCTTTGGCCCAGGGGGTGGGGCATCGGGATCAGGAAACCCAGGAGGTCCGCCGAGAGGTCCAGGGGGAGCCGATCCAGGAACGCCAGGAGTCGAGTCAGCCGGGGCTTGGCAGTTTTGGATCGATCGCGGCGGCACCTTCACCGATATTGTGGCCCAGCGGCCCGATGGTGAGCTGGTGGTGCATAAGCTACTGTCAGAAAACCCAGAGCGCTACGCCGATGCACCGCTCCAGGGCATTCGGGAGCTGCTGGGGCTGGGGCCAGACCAGCCGATCCCAGCGGAACGGGTCGCAGTGGTGAAGATGGGGACAACGGTGGCGACCAATGCGCTACTGGAGCGCAAGGGCGATCGCACCCTGCTGATCACCACCCAAGGCTTTGGCGATGGGCTGCGCATTGGCTACCAGCACCGGCCCGATATCTTCGCCCGGCGGATCCAACTGCCGGAGATGTTGTATGAGCAGGTGATAGAGGTGGCAGAGCGGCTGTCGGCCCAGGGCCAGGTCTTGCAGGCGATTACGGCGGCGGAGGAATTGCGCGTCACGGCAGCGCTACGCCGGGCCTATGACCAGGGGATTCGGGGTTGTGCCATCGCCTTTGTCCATGGCGATCGCTACCCCAACCATGAACAGCAAGTCGCCCAGCTTGCCCGCCAGGTCGGGTTCGAGCAGATCTCCATCTCCCACGAAGTCAGCCCGCTGATCAAGTGGGTCAGTCGTGGTGATACAACCGTCTTGGATGCCTACCTCTCCCCGATTTTGCGCCGCTATGTGGACCGCATGGAGCGGGAACTGATCCCGGAGCCGTCTGGGGAAACGGCTAGGGAAGCAGCGGGGCTGGCGGCCCTCGGCCTAGCCACTGCGCCGCTTTCCAATTCGCCCCTGGCCCCCGCCGCCAAACTGTTGTTTATGCAATCCAACGGCGGCCTTACCCCAGCCCCCAACTTCCAGGGCAAGGATAGCATTCTCTCCGGCCCAGCCGGGGGCATTGTCGGGGCGGTGCAAACCAGCCGAGCCGCTGGCTTTGACCAGATCATTAGCTTCGACATGGGCGGCACCTCCACGGATGTGGCCCACTTTAGCCGCGACTTTTCCCAGGATGGCTCCGGCAGTGACAACTATGAGCGGCTGTTCGAAACGGAAGTGGCGGGGGTGCGCCTGCGGGCTCCCATGATGGCCATCCATACCGTGGCCGCTGGGGGGGCTCGATTCTCCAGTTCGATGGGGCTCGCTACCGGGTGGGGCCAGACTCTGCGGGGGCCTATCCGGGGCCTGCCTGCTACCGCAACGGTGGCCCCCTGACCGTGACCGATTGCAATGTCATGGTGGGCAAGATTCAGCCCCAGTTTTTTCCCCAGGTGTTTGGCCCGGCGGGGGACCAGCCCTTGGATCGCGAGGTTGTTCAAACTAAGTTTGCAGCCCTGGCCGAGGAGATTGCCCAGGCAACTGGCGACCTGGAGCATGCGAATCACCGGCCTAGCCCTGAGGCTGTGGCGGAGGGGTTTTTGGCGATCGCCATCCACAACATGGCCAATGCGATCAAAAAAATCTCCATCCAGCGGGGCCACGACTTGAGCCACTACAGCCTCTGCTGCTTCGGCGCAGCGGGGGGCCAACATGCCTGCCGCCTAGCCGAATCCCTGGGCATGAAGACGATTTTCATCCATCCCTATGCGGGCGTGCTCTCCGCCTACGGCATGGGCCTGGCCGATCGCCGGGTACTGCGGGAACAGTCGGTGGAAATTCCCCTCAGCCCTGACGTGATGCCAGAGATCCAGGCCAAACTGATGGCCCTGGTGGGGCGCACCAGTACGGAATTCAAACACCAGGGCCATCAGGGCATCGGCAGCCTCCAGGTGGTGCGGCAACTGCATCTGCGCTACCAAGGCACCGATGCCACCCTGGCGGTCAACTTCGGCTCCGCCAAGGCTATGGGCCAGCAGTTTGAGCAGCAGTACCAGCAGCGCTTTGGCATCACCCTTCCGGGCCGGGGGCTGGTGGTTGCCACCATTGCTGTTGAGGTGATCGGCAAGTCCAGGGTAATAGCTCAGACCATGGCTCAGGAAATGGCGCGGCCTGCCGAGCTGCAAGCTGGAGCACCAGCGGCGATCGCCCAAGTTCCCATGTTCTCCGCCGGGCAGTGGCACCAGACACCTCTGTTCCAGCGGCAGGATCTGCAAGCTGGGGACAGCATCTCCGGCCCCGCGATTATCTTGGAAGCCACGGGAACCAACGTGGTGGAGCCGGGCTGGTGTGCGGCGGTGAGCGATCGCAACGATTTAATTCTCACCCAGCTCGTTTTACCCCAGGCTGACCCCAGCCAAGCTGACCCAGATCAAACCGATCTAACCCAGGCCGATCCGGTCCGGCTGGAGATTTTCAATAATTTATTTCAGGCGATCGCCGAACAAATGGGCATCACCCTGCAAAACACCAGTTCCTCCGTCAACATCAAAGAACGCCTCGACTTCTCCTGCGCCATTTTTGATCGAGATGGCAACCTGGTGGCCAATGCGCCCCACATTCCCGTCCACCTCGGCTCCATGGGCGAGAGCGTCCAGGCTTTGATTGCAGATCGGGGCAAAGACTTTCAGCCGGGAGATGTCTTTATTTCCAATAATCCCTACAACGGCGGCACCCACTTGCCCGACATTACGGCCATCAGCCCGGTGTTTGTGGATGGATTTATGGATAGAACCGATCAAGCAGCAGCTCAATCCACAACAGCTAGCGCACCGCTATTTTTCGTCGCCTCGCGGGGGCACCATGCCGACATCGGCGGCATCACGCCGGGCTCCATGCCCCCCCACAGCACCCACCTGGACCAGGAGGGCATTCTGCTGGACAACCTCAAACTGGTCGATCGAGGCCAGTTGCAGGAGCAAGCCCTGCGGCAACGCCTGACCCAAGGCCCCCATCCCGCCCGTAACCCCGATCAAAACCTCGCGGACCTCCAGGCCCAGATCGCAGCCAACACCAAGGGCCTGCAAGAACTCCAGGCCATGGTTCAGCATGTAGGCCTGGCCACCGTCCAAGCCTACATGCAGCATGTCCAGGACAATGCCGAAGCCGCCGTCCGCCGCACCATTGCCCAGCTCTGCGCCCAGCGCCAGGCCGAGGGCCAGCCCCTGGACTTTGGCTACCAGCTAGAGATGGACTGCGGTGCAACCATTGCCATCCAGATTCACCTCGATCCCGGCCGCCGCAGCGCCAGCCTCGACTTCAGCGCCAGCTCCCCCCAGCAACCCAACAATTTCAATGCGCCCCTGGCCGTCTGCAAAGCGGCGGTGCTCTATGTGTTCCGCACCCTCGTGGATAGCCCGATCCCCCTCAATGCAGGCTGTCTCAAGCCCCTGACGATCCAAGTCCCCCAGGGTTGTATGCTCAACCCAAGCTATCCCGCCGGGGTGGTGGCAGGCAATGTCGAAACCTCCCAGGCGATCGTCGATGGGCTGTACGGTGCCCTGGGGCTGCTGGCGGCCTCCCAGGGCACCATGAACAACTTCACCTTTGGCAATGGCCAGTACCAATATTACGAAACCATCTGTGGGGGCTCGGGGGCGGGGCCGGGGTTTCCCGGCACCGACGCGGTGCAGACCCACATGACCAATTCCCGCTTGACTGATCCCGAAGTTTTGGAGCTGCGCTTTCCCGTGGTGGTGGAAGCCTTTGCCATCCGTCCCGGCAGCGGCGGGGCCGGTCGCTACCGAGGCGGCAATGGTGTGGTGCGATCGATCCGCTTCCGCGAAGCCATGACGGCCCATATTCTCTCGGGTCGTCGTAGGACAAGACCCTTTGGACTGGCGGGGGGATTGGCGGGTGAGGTGGGTTGCATCACAGTCCAGTTTGCCGATGGCCGTTGTAGGATCTTGGATGCAACGGCAACGATCGCGCTGGATGGGGGAGACACAATCACCATCCACAGCCCCGGCGGTGGCGGTTATGGCCCGGTGGACGATCGCCCAGTTGACAATCTCTCGGCTGGCGATCGCCCCGAACAATCGTCCTGACGGGGCTCGGGAAGCGGCATTTGCTCAGGGTTAGAACGGAGTTAAGGAGGGGGAGGGGGCAGCTCGGGCGGACAATTACGTCTCACTGGACCAGGGAACAGCTCGGTCTCGGGTAAAAGCCTGGATAAAACCTTCGTAAAACCTGGATAAAAGCCCGATGGGTTTTCCGGGTTTATCCTCCAAGTTCCGTATATTCTCTCGCGTAGGCCCGCTGTTTCACCTCCCCCTTGGGTGGGGAACGCTGAGCCTATGGGGGTGCTAGGACTACCGTTCAGTGCATGAACTGACCAGTGATGAACTGATTAAGTACGAGCTGACAACCGGTCTCAGTCCACAGGCAACGATCCATGAACAATTCGGCAAACAGTCTTCCCCGGAGCCGGGGGCGTCTGATTAAGGGTGCGATCGCGGCCATGGCGATCGGCGGCAGCGTCCTTTACTTCGGCCAGGATAGGCTCTATTTCTACAATGGCCAGGGCGGTGAGAATTGGCGCATTGGCCAGGGCGAAATTCACCTGCTCAATGCCCACCAGGCCCAGGATCTCGAAGCAGCCCGCCAAAAAGCCCTGGACCTGGCCAACCGCGATCGCCAAGTCAACGGCCTGCCCCCCCTCAGCCTGGATCCGAGCCTGAGCGCCCTAGCCCAGCGCCATGGAGAAGACATGGTGGCGCGGCGCTATTTTTCTAACTTCACACCCGAGGGCAAGGATCCCAGCGATCGCTTTGCCCAGGCGGGCGGCAGCGGTTTTGTGGCCGAGAACATCGCGGCCCAGCCCGGCTCCCAGCGGTTGACCTACCGCCAAATCTGGCGTCTGGAGCGGGCGTTGATGTATGAGCGACGCGATCGCGAAAATCTGCTCAATCCCCAGTACAACCGGTTTGGCTATGGCCTCGCCTTCGATCCCCAACGCCGGGAAACCATCGCCGTCCAGCTCTTCCGCCGCGTGGATGTTGAGAGCAACGGCGCTACGAGTCATGGCGCTGACGATGCCTTGCGCGCTGGCGTCAATGCTGCCATGGCAGCCGCGATCGCCACCCAGTCCGCCCAGACCCCGGCGCAATGGGCAGACGTTGCGGGGCAGTGGCAAGAGGCGATCGCCCAGATGCAGGCCGTGGCCCCCGACCACCCCCGCCATGGCACCGCCCAGCAAAAAGCCCAGGAATACGATAAAAACTACCGCTACGCCCGCCAAAATGCTGGCGCTGCTTTTGCGATCGACCCACAGCCCGGCACTAGCCCACAGCCCGGCACTAGCCCACAGCCTGGGACTCGCCAACAGCCCGCCACGCTGCCAAGCATTGCCCAAACCCCAGACCAACCGCCCGAAGGCCCTGATACCAGCGGTCCTGATACCAGCGGTCCTGATACCAGCGGTCCTGATACCAGCGGTCCTGATACCAGCAGCCCT
>JAAUQQ010000423.1 GCA_012032745.1 Synechococcales cyanobacterium RM1_1_8 | reverse complement strand
AGTGGCTGGGATGCTGGCTGATCGATGGAAAACTCAGAGGGGAAAACCATGGCACTGCGAGAAAAGATGGCGAGGGGCAATGGATCGAAGGGGTGCTTGGCTCCCCAACTATTTGGCTTCCATCCAGTTTTCGCCAGCGCTGATGTCCACTTGCAGCGGAATGCTGAGCTGCACTGCGTTCTCCATGGTCTGCTTGATCAGCGGCTCCAGCACAGGCCATTCCTCCGGCGGCAGCTCAAACACCAGTTCATCGTGGACCTGGAGCAACAGCCGTCCCTGGTAAGGCTTGAGTTGTTCATGGAGCTCCACCATGGCCTTTTTGATGATGTCGGCGCTGGAGCCCTGGATGGGGGCGTTGGCGGCGGCGCGGAGGGTGGCGGCATCGAAGTTACGGGGCTTGAGGCGCGCCAGGTCGATGCTGGCGGGATCTTGGCCACGCAACTCTTGGAGCTTGCTGTCTTGGAAGTTGACGTAGCGGCGACGACCCATGATCGTGGTGACGTAGCCCTGGGCGATCGCTTCTTGCTCCATGCGTTGCAGATAACCAAAGACCTTGGGATAGCGATCGTGGTAGCGGTCTAAAAAGCCCTTGGCCTCGCCAAAGGCCACGCCGGTTTCCCGCGCCAGGCGGTGGGCACCCATGCCGTAGATCACGCCGAAGTTGATGATCTTGCCGATGCGGCGCTCCTCCTTGGAGATTTCCGCCCCTTCATCCAAATCCAGCAGCAGCCTAGCGGTGAGGGCATGGATGTCATCACCGTTGCGGTAGGCATCCAGCAGAATCTGTTCCTGGCTGAGGTGGGTCAAAATGCGCAGCTCCACCTGGGAATAGTCCGCAGCAGCGAGGAGCCAGCCCTCCTGGGGGATAAACGCCTTGCGAATCTGGCGGCTGAAGGCGGTGCGGATGGGGATGTTTTGTAGGTTGGGATTGGAAGAAGAGAGGCGGCCCGTGGCAGTCACGGCCTGGTTGAAATCGGTGTGGACGCGGCCCGTTTCCTTGCGGACGAGCTTGGGCAGCTTATCGACGTAGGTGGATTTGAGCTTGGCCAGGGTGCGATTGTCGAGGATGCAGTCGATCACCGGGTGGTCGCCCTGGAGCTTTTCTAGCACGGTGACATTGGTGGAATAGCCGCCGGTCTTGGTCTTGCTGGATTTCTTGGTGTCGAGGCCAAGCTTATTAAATAGTAGCTCCGACAACTGCTTGGGCGAGGCCAGGTTGAATTCTTCTCCCGCGACTTCGTAAGCCTTGATTTCGATCGCCTGCAAGTCCGCCTCCAGTTGCTTGGAGAACTGCTTGAGGTAGGCGACATCAATGCGAATGCCCTGGTCCTCCATCTCAGCCAGCACCGGCTCTAGGGGCTGCTCCACATTCAACAGCAGCACTTCGATATCGGGCAAATCCGCCAGGGCTTCTTGGAGCTTACCCACGAGGCAGTAGGTTGCATAGACATCCATGCCGCAGTATTCTGCCACGGCCTCCACGGGCAGATCGGCGATGGTGCCCCCTTTGGCAATGTCGAGCTGATCGTACTGCTGGGAGGAGAAGCCCAGATAGCGCTGGGCGATATTTTCCAGCTTGTGGCTGTCGTCAGGGTTGATCAGGTAGCTGGCCAGCATTGTGTCGAAGACCACGCCCTGGAGGTTGATGCCCTGGTGCTTGAGGATGAGGCGATCGAACTTGGCGTTTTGCAGGGCCTTGGGATATTTTTCGCTCTCTAAAATGGGGCGTAGCGCATCTAAAGTCGGCGACAATGCCAAATTGACGCTGCCCAGGGTGCTGTGGCCCAGGGGGATGTAGGCCGCATCGCCAGGGTTGCTGCCCCAACAGCAGCCAATGCCAACAAGCTCGGCATCGCGGGGGGCGAGGGCGGTGGTTTCGGTGTCCCAAGCGACGGGGTTGTTGGGGTCGGTGAAGCCTGCGAGCTGTTTGACCAGGGCCGCAAGCTTGTCAGTTGTATCCACCACCTGGGGCTTGAGAGAGACCTCGGTGCGGTTGGCCATGGCCGCGTCCGTTTCTTCGGGGGAGAAGAAGTCGGTCTCTGGGTCTACCCATTCAGATTTTTGTTTTTTGACCTGGGGCTGCATGGGCTTGACGCCGGGAATGGGCTCGCCGCCGAAGATTTCCTGGAGTTTTTGGAGCTGGGAGCCGAGGAATTGCAGTTCGAGTTTTTCGATGTGGGGGGCGATGCGATCGCCATCCAGTCCCTTCAGCTCACAGCAATTCTCAAACTCCTTCTCGATCGCCACATCCAAAGGAATCGTCGCCAGCCAGCGCGAATGGAACGCCGCCTCGCGATCGGCCAGCAGCTTTTTTTTAATCGCTGGCTTGATCTCCGGCAGATCCGCATCCACCGCAGCGTAAATGTCCTCCAGGGTAGGGAACTGTTTGAGCAGGTCCAGGGCAGTCTTGTTGCCCACGCCCTTGACGCCAGGGATATTGTCCGACGTGTCGCCGCAGAGGGCCTTGTAGTCGATCACTTGGCGGGGCGGAATGCCCAGCTTTTCGACCACATCTTGGTATTGATATTCCTTGACGTTGCTGCTGCTGCGGGCGCTCTTGCCGTAGCTAGTGCTCATGTAGAGGATGCTGATGCCGCGATCGTCGTCTACCAGCTGGAAGAGATCGCGATCGCCCGACAAGATCTTGACCCGATAGCCCGCCGCCACGCCCTTCTGGGCCAGCGTGCCCAACACATCATCGGCCTCATAGCCCGGCTGGACAAAGATCGGCAGGTCCATATCTTCCAGCAGGGCCGTCAGGTTATCCACATCGGGGCGGAAGTCATCGGGCGGATCGCTGCGGTTGGCCTTGTAGGTCTCGTCCTTGTCATGGCGAAAGCTAGGACCGCCCAGGTCAAAGGCCAGGGCCAGGGCCTTGGGCTGCTCGAAGACCATGGTGTCCAGCAGGGCCTTGGTAAAACCGAAGGTGACGCTGGTGGGGATGCCCGTTTTGGTGCGCAGGCCGCCGTCTCGCCCATTGGCAAAGGCGTAGTAGGAGCGGAAGGCCAGGGAATGGCCATCGACGAGGAGGAGGACCGGGGCGTCGGCGGATACGGGCATGGGAAATCAGCGGGGGTGAGAGCGATCGGGCTGGGGGTAGCGGTCAGATTTCTATTTTCGCATTCCCAGGCGGGTCGCGGCAGATTTCAAGTTCAACGAGGAAGCAACAGGTCAATTTCGCTAAAATGTATAGAGCAGCTCCATGCTAAGCACCGTAGGCACAAGCGAGGCCCAGACAGTGGCTAAAACACTGACGATTGAATTACCCGACAATCTCTCTGAACCGCTGGGAGCACTGGCAGACAATGCCTTGACAGCGTTTGTCCTGCAAACCCTTCAGCTCCTGGCAACCGCGACGCAGGCTTTGCAAGATGCGAACCCCGTAGAGCGAGCCAAAGCTGCAACGCTGTTGGGGCTAGTCGGCAGTGAGACCGCCCTTCCGAGCTTGGCCCGAGCCCTAGATGACGAGGCTTTTGCGGTTCGCGAAGCCGCGACCTTGGCTTTGCAGAACATTGGGACAAAACCCGCGATCGCCTTACTGGAACAAACCGAAGCTGCTCCATCCCCCCTCACCGCCGATCCCCTCACCGCTGATCCCCTCGCCGCTCTAATCGGCACTCTGCACCTTGGAACCACTGACCTGGCCGAAAATCATGACCGCCACATTAGGGAAGCCCTAGAACAGGAGCTGCAAGTCAGTGAGTGATCTGTTCATTGATACCTCTGGCTGGGCCAGCCTTTTCATGCCAACGGAGACCTTTCACCCCCAAGCCGCCCAAAGTTTTCGTCAGGCCCAGCAGGACAAGTCCCGCCTCGTCACCACAAAATACGTCGTTGCAGAATTAGTCGCCCTCCTGGACAGTCGCCAGCGAGCCCCTCGTCCTCAGCTA
>JAAUQQ010000422.1 GCA_012032745.1 Synechococcales cyanobacterium RM1_1_8 | reverse complement strand
CGTACAATTTGCAGGCATAAAAATGGAAGCAGATAAAGGCAATTACCTCAACGCAATTGCTGGCTTGAACGATCTGATAGAAAGTGACCAAACCAATGAAGAATATTTTTTGCTGCGTGGCAAGTTAAACCTGAAAACACAAAAACTTCAGGATGCTGATGAAGATTTTGGGATGGCTTTAGATCTCAACCCTTCCGATTCGGAAGCCAATTTTGGAAAAGGTTTGGCTAAATATAAACTTGAAGATAACTCTGCAGCATGCTATTACTGGCAAAAAGCCGCAAACGAAGGCAGCAGGGAAGCTTTGGAATATCTTAATAAATATTGTGGTAAATAACAATTAAATGTTACCGTTGAAAATTGAATTTACCTTAGCCGTAAGGTCTTCCGGCTTAAACGGTTTAACAAGGTAATCGGTAATCCCCTGCCTTATCATACTGTCAATAATTAAACGACTGTTTACACTTGAGATAAAAATTACCGGGATATGCCGCGTGCTTTCTGCCGCTTGGAGTGCCTTAAAGGTCGCCACCCCATCCATCTCAGGCATCATCACATCAAGCAAGATCGCATCGGGCTGGTGCTGCTGGGCCAGGGCGATGCCCGTTGGCCCCGAGCAGGCCGCCAGCATCTGCCAGCCTGCGGTGAGCTGAAGCCCGAACTTTACGACTGTTTGGATCGTTTCTTCGTCGTCAATCATCAAGATTTGCCGACTGCCCGTCTCCCTAGATTCAATCTCCCTAGCTCCCATATTGTCCTCCCGCTAGCAGCTCGCCTCCAGACCCGCCTGCCGGTTGCCCTGGGCCGGGCGGCGGTGGCGGCACCGTAAAGAAAAAGCTGCTGCCCTGGCCCAGCTGGCTCTCGGCCCAGATATGCCCGCCATGCTGTTCAATGATTTCGCGGCAGATGGTCAAGCCCAGGCCTGTGCCCCCCTTGCGCCGAGCATCGGAGGAATCGACCTGCTGGAACCGCTCAAAAATACTCTCCAGCTTTTCCGCTGGAATGCCTGGCCCCTGGTCGCGGATGCAGAACAGCGTTTGCTCCGACTGGGCCTCGACGGTGATAGAGACCTGGCGACCCGCCTGGGAAAACTTAATAGCGTTGCTCAGCAAATTTGTCAGGGCCTGGAGCATGTAGTCTGCATCGGCCCAAATTTGCAGGGCGCTGGGCTGACTCAGCACCAGAGCGACACCCTGCTGTTGGGCCATGGGCTGCATGGCTTCGATCGCCTGCACAATCAGGCCATCCGCATCGCACAGCCGCTTTTCCATGGTGACATCCCCGGATTCAATCCGCTGGAGGTCCAAAACGCTATTGACCAAGCGCACGAGGCGCTCTGTGTTTTCATCGGCGATCTCCAGCATTTGTTGGCCATCCTGGGAGAGCAGGCCCAGGCGTCCGGTGGAGAGGATCTTGAGGGCGCTGTGCATTGAGGTCAGGGGGGTGCGCAGCTCGTGGCTGACGACGGAGATAAACTCATCCTTCATGCGCTCGATCGCCTTGCGATCGCTGATATCGCTGGTCAGGGCAAAAAAGCCCTTAACCTGGCCCTGGAGGCCAACATCAGGGATATAAGTCACATTGAGCGTGCGGGGTTGGCCATCCTGGGCTGTCAATTCGTTCTCGAATGTCACTTCCTCCCCTGCCAGGACCTGCTGGATGGGCAAACGCATCCGCTCGTAGCTTGCGTCCTGCCACACCGCTTGCAGCGTCATACCCCTGAGCTGCTGGGCGATCGCCCCAACCAAGTTGCATAGGCTTGATTGTTAAAGCGATAGCGTTGCTCGCGATCGATGTAGGCAATCAGCACTGGCAGGGCATTGGTAATCAGCCGCAGTTGCGCCTCACGCTGGCCTAGGGCAGCGGTGCGCAGGGCCACCAGTTCTTCGAGGTTTTCTACCAGTTGGGACTGGGCAATGGCAATGCTGATCTGGTCAGCCAGTTGCTGCATCAACGCTAGCTCCTCAGCGGACCACTGGCGGGGGCCATCACACTGGTGGGCAATTAACAGGCCCCAGAGCGCCGGGGGTACAGCCGCCCCCGGCGAGCCAGCCAGCCTCGGGCTCTGCAAAATCGGCACGATCAGCTTGGCGCGAATACCAAACTGCCCGACAAACTCCACCAAACAATCCGCCAATCCGGCGGCAGGATCCCGCACGTTGGGGATGGCAACCACCCGCCCCTGGGCGTAGCGCCGCTGGTAGTCCGAGGGAAAAACCTCCTCTGGAAAGGTCATGCCCAGAATCGCCGGATGGGGAGCCAGGACCGCTTCACTAATCGGTTTTCCGGTGCCATCGGGCAACACCTGGTAGGCCAGGACCCGGTCGGCCTGGAGGAGGCGCTGAACCTCCGTCACCGTTGCCTGCAAAATCTCCGGGAGCTGGAGGGACTGGCGAATTTTGAGCGTGACTTCAGCAAAGAGTTCGGCCTGCTGCTGTTGCCGCACAAGGGCAGCTTCGGCCTGGGTGGCGCGATCGCTAATATCGCGAAAGACGACGAGGTGACGGCGAGGTAGGATCTCCCGCGTCAAGCTCCATTCCAAGACCTGCTGGGCAGCCCCTGGCCCAGCGGGGGAATGTCCTTCGGCCCTTCGCCGCCCAGCTCGCCGCAGGCTAATATGCTTGCTCTGGGGCGGCTGTCCCCGGTAGCGTTGGGAAAAATCGACGGCGGTATCAACCAGGGATTTCCAAAACTGGCCCCGGAGATGGCCCTGGGGAAGCTGCAAAATCTCTGCTGCCAGATCATTGACTGCAACGACCTGGCCCAGGGGGTAAGCAGGGCGATCGCTTCGTTAACCCCAGCCAAAGGGGAGGCAATCCAGGGTAATAGCGCCGGGGGAAAGGACGAGATCGACGATGGTGCTGACGCTGTTTCATGGAAGGCAGCCCAGGGCCGCAAGGGATAATTCAGCAGACAGGCCACCACAGGCAAGGCCTAGACAGCATCCTAGCCTTTTATTGCGGAGCCTACGTTTAAGTTTGAGTTTCGTTGGGAGCCTTAATGAATTGAGACATTAGCCGGTTTGGGGGACTGGCAGCCACTGGGTGATGGTCCCCCCCAGTCGAAGGGATGCGGCTGGAGGGAGCAGTTCTGTCCGGTTGACCGTCGTCAAATCAGCTTTGACTAACGCTTTTGTACAGAAGTTGGTTTTTCAGCTAAAGAAACCTCCCCATCGCAGGTACACCACCATGCCGGATAGCCCAGCTTTGCTAAACCCAAATGCGCTCAGAACCCCACTGGGCCCCACTGGCTACATGTTCCTGCACATGTCCAAACTGCAACAGCAGCCCTTGAAATTTTGGGCGGGCTTGCAGGAGGAAGGATTATGGCGACTTGGTGCGAATACCAGTTTTTGCTGCAGCAGGTGAGCCAACGGCCTCGGTCTGCCTATCTGCCCTGGGGAGCGGGGGCCATGCCTGCATTGGCAAGCGTTTGGCCTTGATGGTGGCGATGGGGGTGGTGAGCGCGATCGCCCAACAGTTCCAGGTACAACTAGTTTCCGACCAGCCCATCGAAATCGATCCACGCTCGACCCTGCGGCCCAAGGGCGGCATTCAGGTGATGCTCAAGGCTCGCCCGGCCTGATGGCTTCAGGTCGCTGGGCTGGGCTAAAGCGGTGGGTGACCTTGCCCACCAGGGCCGATCGCCCCACCCAGCCAAAGCTCCGACTGTCACTGCTCTCAGCCCGGTTGTCGCCGAGCAGGAAGTAGCGATCGCCCACCCCCCCAGCCGCTGCCGGTGCATCCTGGGCGATCGCCACAATCCGTTTGATCATGCGTAATTCTGCTCGCTGGGGATGTTGCACAATCACCAACTCCCCAGGGCACGGCCCAGTGGTTCCGTAGGCTCGGGGATCGTAGAGAATTTCATCCCCCGGTTGCAGCAGGGGCAACATC
>JAAUQQ010000421.1 GCA_012032745.1 Synechococcales cyanobacterium RM1_1_8 | reverse complement strand
TAGCTTTGGCTGTAGCCGATGGTGCCCATAGTCCGTACTTTTGTTTAAAAAACAGGCACAGTCTAGCCTGTCAGGTGTAGAATCGCTAGCTTTTGCGAATTCTCAAACATCCTCTGACGCCCATCCGCTCCAATTGCGGTCTGCAAATCTGGGTGGCTCCAGTTGCCGCTGTCCCTGACATGGTGCGGGATGGTGCGGGTGCGGGGATGAGAGCGGCTGAAACGCGCCGGAGGACTTCTTGCCCTACGGTACGAGGGCTTCAGTCTCGCGGAATAGAAATAAAACTCAGTGTTTTGCACAACAGTTTCAACGAATGGGAACTTCGCTAGACGCCTCATCTCGGCACGTTATCTGCTTACCCTGGGGGAATTTCTCACTAAACTCAATTGAGAAGAATCAGTATTTAGAGCTGCGCTATGTTTCTTTTTAAACCCAAGAGATTCCTCCCTCGGTAATTTCTTTGGAGGAGAAATTTTTAAGCTTGATTCACAGAATCAACCCATCTTGCGTGAATTACTTTGTCAAGTCACTGTGAGTTCAGCATGATGCTGTTGGCTATGCTAGGTTTGAAACCCAGGTAGACTCAGCCTGGCTTTAACTAATTAAGCTGAATACAGCCAACTTAAACCATGCTGTCACGCATCACCCCAACGGAAGAACACCGTCTCCAAATCAATCGGAATCCCCATGTTTTGGCCAAACATGACTATCTGAATGAGACTTTTAATGATCGCTGGATTATTGAATATGTGTTCCCCGGCAAGGAAGACGGCTACTTTGTTGAGGCCGGTGCCGCCAACGGCAAGGATGCCAGTAGTTGCTATCTGCTAGAAACCCAGCTCAACTGGCGCGGTATCTGTATCGAACCCCACCCCCAATTTGCCCCTTTGGTGCAAAAAAATCGTCCCAACAGTATTCATGAGCAGGTTTGTCTGTCGGACCAGGTTGAGTTCGTTGCTTTTATTATTGCCGGTGGTGATCCCGATGTTTCGCCCTACATTAGCGGTGTCAAAGGGAGCTTAGAAGACTACAAATGGCAGGGGCGGGAGGTCGTTCATGGGGGGGAGAGCCAAACCATGCAGGCTGTGCCTCTGGTGGATCTGCTGCGCAGGCACCATGCACCTAAAGTGATTGACTATGCTGCCTTTGATATTGAAGGGAGTGAATTCAAGGTGATTGATACTTTTCCCTTCGATGAATATCGTTTTTTGGCCTTGAGCGTCGAATCGGATGAATGGGTTTGGGAGAAGATGTTGCCTCGGTTGCAGCGCTTTGGCTATCGCCAGGTGGCCAATCCCTTCTGTGATAAGGTTTGGGAGAAGTACTGTGTCCATGAAAGCATTTGGGATGAGAGCTTTGTGGGCCTGTAGCGGCCCGAGAGTCCCTCTGCCCAGGCCAACTAGCGCTGACTCTGGATCTTGAGTCTGGCTCCAGATGGGCCTAAACGGCCTGGGCCAGGACTGCATAGAAGGGATCGCCACCGGCCAGACCCAAGTGCTGCCAGATGCTGTTGGCAGCGGTCTTGATGATTACCTCTGGCTTGCTGAAGCCGGGGGTGTGGGCAAAATACTGCTGTACTAGGGCAACCCGATCGCCTTCGGAGCCATCCCGCCAGGCGGCGATCGCCTTTTGATAAAACATGCGATTGGAAAAGCTAAAGATCGCGATGCCGCCGGGCTTGAGAATCCGCCGCACCTCTGCAAAGACCAGTTCCGGCTGCTGGAGATACTGCACCGAAACGGTGTTGATCACCGCATCAAAACTGTCGCTCTCCAGGGGCAACCGGGGCTGTTCGTTGAGGTTTTGGACAAAGTAATGGTCCAGGCGCGGGTTGCGGGCCAGCTCTTCGGCATTCATGCCGTGGCCTTCCACATGGCTGAAGTGGATTTCCGGGGGCAGGTGGGAAACCCAGCTACTCATCAAATCGAGGATGCGGCCCTGGGGGGGGAGGCGATCGCCATAGAGCTGGATCAACTGATCAATGAAGCCCTCATCCACATGGGTGACAAAGCGCGGGACATCATAAAACAGGCGATCGCTGCTGGAATCGAGCTTGCTGCGCTGGGTCTGATCGAGGAGCATGGCCAAGGAAAAAATGGGATAGCAGAATAGACCTCTAGTCTAGCGAGATCCCTGGGCCAAGGCGATGGCGGGGCCAGGGCGATCGCCCGCCGGGAAAATCTTGGCCCAGGCCTACCCTTCCCTGGGCGGATTCTGCACAATAAAGTTAGACAAAGCCAGATGCAGACCGGGAGACAAGGCCCATGGTGGATGCCCTCAGGATTGGTTTGATCTTGCTCGCAGGGGTGAGTCCGTTGCTGTTGGGCATTGCCCTGGGGTTGGGGCTGGTGCCGGGGTTAGCGCGACGGCAGCAGCGCTTGCTGCGACGGCAGGCAGCGCTCTGGGGGCTGAATGATGCAGGTGATTCAGCCGCAACCTGTCGCCTCGCCCGACCGCGCCCCTTGCCCCTGGCCCAGCCAGAGGAACGCTATATCCCTGGGGTGGGGCTAGTGATTGGGGATTTGAGCTGTGAGTTTAATGCGCGATCGCCCCAACTGCGCTGCACGGTCAATCCCTATGGCCCCTGCCAGGGCTGTGGGAGCTATCAGCCCTTGGCGATCGATCCCAAGCAGAAGCAAGGGAACTAAACCGTCAAATTCCGCCGCAGCCAAGCCTCAGTCCTCGCCCCCATCGCGGCAAGGGAATAGTCGGCCTCGGCCTGTTGGCGGCAGGCGCTCCGATCGAGGCGGGGGAGCTGGGCGATCGCCGCCACCAGGCCCGCTACCGAATCGGGTTCCACCAAAAAACCCGTCTCCCCATCCCGCACAATCTCCACCGGCCCGCCCCGAGCATAGGCCACCACGGGCACACCACAGGCCAGGGCCTCGATCGCCACATTGCCAAAGGCTTCCACCCATTTGGGCGTCATGATCAAGCCCTGGCAGTAGCCCAGTTGCTGCTGCAAGTCATCTGTGGAAAGAAAGCCGCCGTAGGTCAGGGCCTCGGAGCCATTGTCTGCCCCAGTAAACCGCTGCTGAATTTCAGTCCAATAATCGGGATACTCCATCGCCCCCCAAACCTTGAGCGGCATCCGCGCCTGAACCGCCGCTGCCACCGCATCTTCTAGGCCCTTCTCCGGGGCAATGCGACCGACCCAGCCCAACCAGGGCTGCGGCTGCGGCTGGAACTGGTAGCGGGACAGATCAAAGCCATTGCCCAGCACGGTGCATTGTGCTGCAAAGCCAGGCACCGCCGTGAAGGTCTCCGCTTGGATGCGGCTGTGGCAGGCCAGGCTGTGGGGAAAGCTTGCGAGGGTTTGGCCGAGGATGTGATCCATCGCTTCAGACAGGGAGCCCATGCTGACCAAATGGACCACCGGGATCGAGAAGAAAGGAGTGAGGTAAAAGGGCAGCCAATCGTAGGCAAAGTTGAGGATGATGTCATAGTTGCCCTGGCAATTTCGAGCCGCCTCCCAGGCTTGGGCCAGGGCGCTGTGGGCGGGCATTTCGATGCCGGCTTGCCGTCCCTGGTTTTGGGCGGTGGATTGCAGTTGCCCCGGCACAGGGGTGAGAGCGAGCCCCGGACAGATCGAGCCAGCGGGGGCGATCGCCCCCACTTGATGGCCCCGCAACTGAAGCGCCAGGGCCACATTGGCTAGGGTCAGCTCCACTCCGCCGCCCTTGCCACTGCCGAGGGGGCCAACGCAGGTGGAGACCAATAAAATCTTGAGCGGTGAGGTCTGGGGCAATGAGGTCTGGGGCAGTGAGGCCTTGGGCAGTGAGGTCATGGCGGCTAGGAATAGAAGCTGGAGATCACGGAGCTTATACCGGCTGACAGCAGGGGCAAAATAGGCGCGACGCCGGCCAGGATTACTTTCTCAATGGTTGTGCCACAAA
>JAAUQQ010000420.1 GCA_012032745.1 Synechococcales cyanobacterium RM1_1_8 | reverse complement strand
GAAGTCATAGCTGGGCGGCGCAGGCTGTAGGATTGGCCATCTGCGAAGGTGCCAGGTTCTTCAGCCCATTGAATTTGGGTCTTACCTTCAGCCGCTACACCGAGGATGCCTTGCTCCTGAAATTGCCCTCCATAGACGGGGTGGGGCAGCGGTCCGCCCCGTTCATTTTGGCCTGGAATACTCAGTCGCACCAGCTTGGAGAGCATCCGAGTTTCATGGGCAAGGGGAGGGCGACCACGACCATCGCGAATATGGCAGCCTGCACAGGAGCTGCGATTAAACAGCGGCCCGAGTCCGTCCAGTTTGGCCGTCGAGCTGGGGGCTTGCACCCACTGGGTATTAAACAGGTGGTCTCCAAAGGCAAAGACGTGCCGCCGTTTGCGGTCTAGGTTTTTCAAGGGCTGGGCAAAGGCGGTTTGGGTGAACTTCTCCACCGTGGCCAGGGTGCCGCCCGAGAGGGCTGTGCGGTTTTGCAGAATCTCTGCGGTCTGATCGCCGCTGTCAGGGCGGCTGTTAGGAGGCATCGCCTGAGTCATTCTCCCCAGTCCCGGCGAGAGCACAATCCCCAAGGCCATGAGCAGCGAGAGGGCCGTGAGCCAATAATGACGACGAATCATTCCGCCAAAATCTCCACGTTAACGCCGAGGACAGAGCCCAGGGCGACGAAAGCATCGGCTTGGTTTTCGAGGGCGGTAATGGCCTGCTCAACTTCTTCGCGGGCATCGCTATCTGGGCTGGAGGCCAGAACTTGATCGAAGGGCGCGTTGATATTGGCGATCGCCCGCTCGGTTTCTCCCAGAGCCGCCACAATTCTTTGGTGGGTTCCAGGGTCCAGTCTCGCCACTAGCTCATCAAAGCCCAGGCCGTCGTAATCGCCATAGTTGCCGAGATAAACATTTTGGATGCCCAAGGCATTGAAGACGAAATCTTGGTGGGTTGTGTCGCTAAAACAAGAATGCTCATCCTCTTGGTTGCCGCTGTCGAGGGCCACTGCAATGCGCTCAGAGGACATTTCAAAGGCGCTCAGCGTGGCCAGGGAGGTGAAAATTTTGCCCACCGTCTCCTGGGCATCTTGCTGAACAAACTCGGCGCGGTAGCTGCCCTGACGGGGCATCCACTCCGCTTCCAGGAAACTCAAATCGTCCAGGAGCTGCTGGGTCACGAGCTGAAGATAGGCGCGGCGACGGTTGTTGTTGCCGCGATCGCTCACAAAATCTTGATAGCTCCGCTGACCCGGACCGTTGGGGTTGAAGTCTTGTCCCCACAGCAGAAACTCGATCGCGTGCCAGCCAGTGGTGACGTCTGCTTCATCGGAAACTTGGTCGTTGTCTAGGATGCTCTTGAGGGATATCTCTAAGCCTTTGTTGTTAATGATTCCACTGCTAGGATTGCCCTTCACATAGTCAATGAAGGCTTCATTCATTGGCCAGGCATTAATGCGACCTTCGGGACCTTCTTGCCCCGTCTCAGCGTTGACAAAATCAATCGGACCTTCATAGAAGCGGAAGGCCTCGGTTTGTAGATAGCTCTGACGAGCCTTGACCCAGGCTTGTTGGGCGGCGGCATGGGTTGTGGCGTTGGGCTGGGCGAGGAACGCGGCGATCGCAGCCCCCATGCGATCGACCTGCTGGCTGGAGTCCTGGTAGTTGCGGTAAACCAGCTCGGCGTAGCTTTCCACATAGGGCTGTAGTTCATCGCTCTCCAGGCCTCCCATCGCCAAAGCGACAGCAGGGTCAACGGGAGATCTCTGCATTTCAGACTTAGGCCGGAGAGGCTCGGAGTGGAGATCGAGTGAATTGGCTGAAGCCTGTCCAACCATGGAGAGGGACAGCGTTGTCATAAACGTTGCAAAAACAAGCTTGAACGAGATTGAGGTCATGGTGATTTCGAGGGGGCAGGGGTCAGAATGCTGGCCAGTCAAAATCGGGCAAGGAAAGCAAGAACGCTAACCGCCTGAGTATGGGGGCTGACATAGTAATGCAATCTAGTCTCAAAGAGCATCAATTTCTCTTGACAACTTGTATTAATAGTGCACGAAATTGCGCTTTCGCTCTCTGAATCAGAAGCGATGCAGGCTGACAGGTCTAGTCGTCCTAAACCCTCCTGCTAGAGACGCTACAGGCTTCTGAAACAGAGCCACTAGTAATCTCCAGCTAATCATGAGAGGCGGCACAGACAATCCAGGCATATTCGTATTGATTCTCAATAGTGTTGACGAGCTGGGGGCAAATTCTCCAGGCTAGCTTCCCAACCGCTTCGACCAGGCCCTTAAGGATTTTGCTAGCGTGGTAGATGGCCGGTAGGGGCAAACCACCGTTTGGCTTTGCTGGGCGGACGAAGGGCGGTTCGCCCCTACGGTTAATTCACGTTTTGACGCGATCGCATCTCCCTTGAACATCCCCGATCTCAAACCTGCCCAAGCCCTGCGCCGCAGCCTAGCGATGGTGGCCCAGGCCGCCCCTCGGGAGCTGGCCCAGATTGCGCTGTTTAATTTGCTGACGGGGGCGGGGCCAGCGGCGACGCTGTTTCTCAGCAAGCTGGTGATCGATGAACTATCCCGGCAGGTGCAGCTCGGCCCCGTGGCGGATTGGCGCAGCGTCGTCAATACGGACAGCGTTTTGCTCTGGGCGCTGATCGGCAGCCTGGCCCTGCGGTTGATTGTGGAAATTACTTCGACGGTGGATATTCTGCTGTTTGCCTCCCTGCGCGATCGCGTCGAGGGCGCGGTCCAGGGCCAAGTCCTAGCAAAAATCGCCAGCTTCAGCGACATCGCCCTGTTCGAGAGCCCCGACCTGCTCAACATCGTCCAGCTCACCGAAAAGGGCGTGGGCCGCATCCAGCGGCTGTCGTTCATGATTTCCGGCACCCTCAGCGGCCTGATGACGTTTTTCCCAGCGGTGCTGCTGGCGGCTTCCCTGGATTGGTGGATTCCCCTGCTGCTGATTGCCATCACCGTGCCCTCGGTCTGGGTGGAAATGGGCCACCGCCGCCGCAGTTGGCGGGTGGAAACGACCCAGGCAGAGACCTCGCGCAAGCTGGATATCTATGCCCGGCTGATTCGTGGCGAAAACTATGCCAAGGAAATTCGCCTGTTCTCGCTCCAGCGAATCATGATCGATCGCTGGCGGGATTATTTTACCCAGCGCTTTTCCGCCATGGCCGAGGTGCGCAAGGAAGGGGCGATCGCCATGGCCTTTTGGTCCTGCATCAGCAGCCTTGGCGCGGCTGTGCCCTATGTGTTTGTGGTGATTGGCGTTGTCCAGGGTCGCTTTACGCTGGGAGACATTGCCCTCTACACCGGCATCATCGCTCAAATGCAGGGCAGCCTCACCCAGCTCATTGCCAACCTGGGCGAAATTTATGATGTCACCCTGGCGACCAAGCCAATTTTTCAACTGTTGGATCTACAACCGGATCTGACCTCGCCGCCCCAGGAGTTCGCCTCCAAGATTTGGCAATCCACCGCCCCCCAGACCGGCATTGAAGTCCAAGACCTGGCCTTTGCCTATCCCGGCAGCGACAAACCCATTCTCCAGGGCATCAACTTTCAAATCAAGCCGAATGAGCTGGTGGCCCTGGTGGGAGAAAACGGTGCGGGGAAGACCACCCTGGGCAAGTTGCTCTGCCGACTGTATGACCCCACCCAGGGCGCAATCTATTGGAACGGCAAGGACTATCGGGAATTGGATCTGGGGGAATTGCGCGATCGCATCGCCGTGGTCATGCAGGACTATGCCCGTTTCCCGACGACGCTGCGGGAGAACGTTGGCTGGGGCTACCAACCCAAGCTAGAACAAGACAGCGCCATTCAAGCCGTGCTGGCAGAAGCCGGGGTGGCGCGGCTGGTGAAGAACTATGACCTGGGGCTGGAGACGCCCCTGGGTAAGGAATTGCAAGA
>JAAUQQ010000419.1 GCA_012032745.1 Synechococcales cyanobacterium RM1_1_8 | reverse complement strand
TCGATGAAGTGAGTGGAGGAGGTGATGCGGCTTAGAGGATGTTTGAGAATGGCTTTAGCTGTAGCCGATAGTGCCCATAGTCCGTACTTTTGCTTAAAAAAACAGGCACAGTCTAACCTCATTCGGTATGGAATCGCTGGCTTTGGCGAATTCTCAAACATCCTCTTGGATAAGTAGGTGCCTTTAGTTGCGAATGATGCGCACCCGACATCCGCATCTATAGTGGGAGAATAATCCAGGTAGAGCTATGGCGCTGTTTGTTTTGACTGCCAGCTCACAGGCTCTTTCTACGTGATGCTTACCCATGTCCGTACTGATCGATCAATCACTGCCTAAGGCAGTGTCCAAGCTTTCGGCAACTGACGCGAAGCGAGTTTGGACATTTTTAACCAAGTTTTTAGATAATCCTGCCCATCCCAGCCTGAGCTTGGAGCGGATTACGAAAACGAAGAACCAGAACCTCTGGTCTGCGAGGATTTCCCAGGAATTGAGGGCCATCGTCTATCAAGATGGCGAAACCTGGACGGTGCTCCATGCTGACCACCACGACGCGGCCTATGACTGGGCAACGACCAAGCAGATTTCTCGCCATTCCAAGACTGGAACGCTGCAAATTGTGGCTTCTCCCGAGGTTGTGGAGCAGCAGGTGCAGGACTGGGGGGGCTGGAAGGTTAGAGATTCCCGGTCTGTTTGATGGACATCAAGATGACTATTTGGTGAGCCTAGGGCTGCCGGAAACTTGGCTGCCGACTATCCGAAAAGTTAAGACTGAAGCGGTGTTGCTCGATGTGGTGTTCGATTTGCCTGAGGATGTGGGCGATCGCCTCCTCAACCTAGCTGCCGGGCAACTGGTCACGCCCCCCATCCCCCTCCTATCGGACCAGCCTTTAACAGAAAGCCCAGATACCCAACGCCGCTTCTTTGTTCTAGAGGGCAATGCGGACTTGATGCGGATGCTGGAGGCACCGTTGGAGACCTGGATTGCTTTTTTGCATCCCTCTCAGCAGCAGTTAGCAACCGGCGATTTTTCGGGGCCGCTGAAGGTGACGGGAGGTGCTGGCACGGGTAAAACGGTCGTGGCGCTCCATCGCGCCAGGTATTTGGCGCGGCAGGGCAAGCGGGTGCTGCTGACCAGCTACGTGAAGACGCTCTGTGAGAACCTGGAGCGCAGTATTGATTTGCTCTGTACCCCTGGGGAACGATCGCTGATCACGGTCAGTACGGTGTATCAGCAAGCCCTCAAACTGGCGACGGGTCGAGGGCAGCGGTTGCAGCCTGTGGAGCGATCGCAACTTCAATCCCTGCTCGAACAAGCCCATTTCCCCAGCTGTCCCTTAGACCCCACGATGCTGCTGACCGAGTGGGACACCATCATTCAGGACCAGGGCATTGCGACCTGGGAGCAATATAAGCGTGCCAGTCGCGCTGGACGGGGCTTTCCCCTTTCAACAAAAGGGAGAGAACAGGTCTGGCCGATCTTTGAACGCATTATCAAAACGCTCCAGGCCCAAGGGCAAGCGGACTGGTCGGGCATTTGCCGTCAAGCCCGAGAATTCCTGGAGTCAGGCATTGTTGAGAGCCCCTTTGATGCGGTGGTGGTGGATGAGCTGCAAGACTTGCGGCCCCAGGAGATCCAGCTATTGGCGGCGATCGCCGGTCCAGCTCCCAATGCCTTAACCCTAGTAGGCGACGGTGGTCAGCGCATCTACGGCGGTCGCTTTAGCCTTAAGGGGTTGGGGGTGAATGTGCAGGGGCGATCGCACATCCTGCGGATCAACTACCGCACCACCGAAGAAATCCGCCGCTTTGCTGATCGTCTTTTGGGTGACACAGGCGACGACATGAACGGCGGCAGCGAGCAGCGCAAGGGCACCAAGAGCTTGCTCAAAGGCCCTCACCCCAAGCTGCACCAGGCCAAAACCCCGGCCCAGCAGTGGAAATATGTCAGTAAAGAAATTAAGCGGATGAAGCAGGAGGGCCTGAGCCTGAATGAGATTGCGCTGTTTTGCCGGACCAATGGTGAATTGGAAACGCTGCAAGCGGCGCTGACCCGCAATCGGGTGAAGAGTCACCGTTTGAGTAAAACCGGCGCGGCGGGGGATGGCGTTCGGGTCGGGACGCTACACCGGGCCAAGGGGCTAGAGTTTAAGGCGGTGTTTGTGGTGAATGTTTCCGATGAGCAGTTGCCCCTGCGGTCGGTGTTGCAAAACGTCCAGGACCAGCAATTGCGGACGGACATTCTGGAGCGGGAACGGCAGTTGCTCTATGTGGGGCTAACGCGGGCGCGGGATGAGGCGCTGGTAACTTGGACGGGCTATCCGAGCCGGTTCTTGGAGGATATTTTGACGGACCCGGAGTTGGAAGCCCTGGACGCATCAGCAGAGGAGGATTAAGACCATGGCGATTCCATCGGAAGCTTGCGCAGCAATCGCAATGACTGGGGCAATTGGGACAACAGAGACAGATTTGGAGGGGCTGAAGCCAGGGGGCTTGGTGCGGGTGCGATCGCGCCAATACCTCGTGGAAAACGTCATTCCACCTGCGGATGCCGAGGGCGATACCCTCGTTAGCCTGGCCTGTGTGGAAGACGATGCCCAGGGCGAGAAGCTGGAGGTGTTCTGGGAGCGGGAGATTGATGCCCAACTGCTGACGGCTGCGACTTGGGACTCGGTGGTCAGCAAGGGATTTGATGACCCGCGCTATTTTTCGGCCTATTTCCATACGCTGCGCTGGAACTGCGTGACCTCGACCGATGCGCGTCTGTTTCAGGCCCCCTACCGAGCGGGAATTGAGGTGAAGGCGTATCAGCTAGAGCCGCTGCGCAAGGCGCTGCGGATGCCCAGGGTGAATCTGTTTATTGCGGACGATGTGGGGCTGGGTAAGACGATTGAGGCGGGGCTGATTCTGCGGGAGATGTTGCTGCGGCAAAAGATTAAGCGGGTGGTAATTTCCTGTCCGCCTTCGGTGGTCCAACAGTGGAAGGAGGAGATGGAGAGCCGCTTTGGTTTGACGTTTACGATCTATGACCGGGCGTTTGTGGCCTCGCGGCGGCGGGAGCGGGGCTATGGCATTAACCCTTGGAAGACCCATAACCGTTTCATCATTTCCCATGCGCTGCTGCGCAATGAGACCTATGCTGCGCCACTGCGGGATTGGTTAGGCCAGGGCGGTCAACAGCCTTCGGCGGGGTCGATGCTGATTTTGGATGAGGCCCACAATGCAGCTCCGGCCAGCAGCTCGAAGTATGCCGTGGACTCCCAACTGACGCGGACGGTGCGGGAGCTGGCTCCGTTGTTTGAGCATCGGCTATTTCTATCGGCGACACCCCACAATGGCCATTCCAATAGCTTTGCGGCCCTGCTAGAGATTCTGGACCCGCAGCGGTTTTGTCGAGGGGTGCCGGTGCGCAGTAAGGCATTGCTGGATGGGGTGATGGTGCGGCGGCTAAAGCAGGATTTGCGGGAAATTAAGAATGCTGATTTTCCAAAGCGAGAAGTCATTCCGGTTCGGGTTGATAACCTGCCGGAGGATGCGCCGGAGCTGGTGTTATCGCGGCTGTTGCAGGAGTATCGCAATTGCCGAGAGGCCCGGCTGAAGGATGCTACAACCTCTTCTCGGGCAGCGGCGATGCTGGTGATGTTGTCATTGCAGAAGCGACTGCTGTCGTCGATTGAGGCTTTTTCGCGGACGCTGCGGGTGCATCGTAAAGCAGTGGAGCGGCAGGCTCAGCAGGCGATCGCAGCCCCTGCGGCAGTCCAGGGCAGGCTGTCGCTGTTGGCGGAGGCGGCGGGAAACGATGATGATCGCGCGGACCTCGATGAAGCCGATATCGAACAGGAAGAAGATGCCCAGATGTCAGCGGCGACTCAGTTTAGCGGCGGTGGTGTGACCGAGCGAGAGCTGGAACTGCTGGAG
>JAAUQQ010000418.1 GCA_012032745.1 Synechococcales cyanobacterium RM1_1_8 | reverse complement strand
TCCAAGCCCAAACCCAAGCCCACAATCAAGCCCAGGCCCAGGCCAACAACCCCGACAGCCTGGCAGGCTTCAGCCAGGTTCTGCCCCAGCTCAAGACCCCCACGGTCGAAGCCGAGGACATTGCCCAGGTGCTCTCCGCCTGGACCCAGATTCCCGTCATGAAGCTGACCGAATCGGAATCGGCCATGCTCCTGCACCTAGAAGAGCAGCTCCACGAGCGGGTGATTGGCCAGGAAGAGGCTGTCAACGCCGTGGCCCGCGCCATGCGCCGCTCCCGCGTCAATCTGCAAAGCCCCAATCGCCCCATTGCCAGCTTCTTCTTCAGCGGCCCCACGGGGGTCGGCAAGACGGAACTCAGCAAGGCCTTGGCAGCGGAGTTGTTTGGCAGCGAAGGCGCGATGATTCGGGTGGACATGTCTGAGTTCATGGAGAGTCACCAGGTTTCCAAGCTGATCGGTTCACCGCCGGGCTTCGTCGGCCACGAGGAGGGCGGCAAGCTCACTGAGGCCGTGCGGCGGAAGCCCTACAGCGTCGTGCTGTTCGATGAAGTGGAGAAGGCCCATCCCGATGTGTTCAATCTGCTGCTCCAGGTCTTGGATGATGGTCGCCTGACCGACAGCAAGGGCCGGGTGGTGGATTTCAAGAACACGGTGATCATCATGACCTCCAACCTGGGGGCCAAGGCGATCGAGAAAGGCGGCCAGGGCATTGGTTTTGAGTTTTCCGACAACGATGGGGCTCAGTATGACCGGATGCGCGATCGCGTCACCGATGAGCTGAAGAACTTCTTCCGCCCGGAGTTCCTCAACCGCATCGATGAGGTGATTGTTTTCCGCCAGCTCAACCAAACGGAGGTTAGCGCGATCGCCGAGCTGATGGTGGCTGAAGTCAGCGCCCGCCTAGAAGCCAAGGGCATCCGCATCACCGCCAGTGATGCCTTCAAGGCCCTGGCCGTGCGGGAAGGCTTCGATGTGCGCTATGGGCAAGACCGCTGCGGCGATCGCTCCAGCGCCTGCTGGAAGACCCCCTGGCCGAAGCCATCCTCGATGGCAGCCTGAGCGAAGGCGATGTGGCCTTGATCGACCTCAACGAAGATGGCGCAGTGGTGGTGAAAAAACAGCCCCAGCTCGCCCCCGTCGCCTCTTGTTAGCCGTTTCTGGCTAATCGTCCCTGGCTCGCAGCCCTGGTCTAAACGAGAACAGCAGAATAGGATTCAACCCCGGTCGGACATGGTAAGCCATGGTCCAGCCGGGGTTTGAGCTGGGGGGATAAAACCTGCCCCAGCCTCAGCACGGCCAGATTCCACATCAGATCGCCCCAAGCCACCCTCAGAACCCGAAATTCAACGGGTTTTTTCCAGATTTTTCCAGATTTATCCTGCCGAAAACGAGTGAGAGCACCACTGTAGGATGGAGAAATCCCAATCCGTTGCCCGGCCTATGACCTTGCCCATCCGCATCTGCATTACCCTCGGCACCCGCCCAGAGGCGATCAAGCTCGCTCCGGTAATCCAGCAATTTCAGCAGTCCCCAGACTTTGAAACCCAGGTCGTACTCACCGGACAGCATCGGGAAATGGTGGCCCAAGTCATGGATTGGTTTGGCCTCCAAGCCGATCGCGACCTGGCGATCATGCAGGCCCAGCAGAGCCTCACAGATATCACCTGCCGCAGCCTCCAAGGCCTAGAGGCGCTGTTCAAAGACTTGCAACCCCAGATGGTAATTGTCCAGGGCGACACCTCCACAGCCTTTTCTGCCGCCCTGGCCGCCTTTTACCAACAGATTCCCGTGGGCCATGTAGAAGCGGGGCTGCGCACGGATAACATCCTCAACCCCTTCCCTGAAGAGGCCAACCGACGGCTGATTTCCCAAATTGCCCAATTGCATTTTGCTCCAACGGCGCGATCGCAGCAAAACCTCGAAAAATCCGGCCTCGTGGGCGACATCCACCTCACCGGCAACACCGTCATCGATGCCCTGCTCGCCGTCGCCGCCCAATCCCCCGCCTGCCCCGTCCCGGCCTCGACTGGGACAAGCACCGCGTCATCCTCGCCACCGTCCACCGCCGCGAGAACTGGGGCACCCCCCTCAAAGACATCATCACCAGCTTCCAACAGGTGCTGGCGCAATTTCCTGACACGGCCCTACTCCTGCCCCTCCACCGCAACCCCACCGTGCGCGAACCGCTCCAGCAGGCCCTGGGCGATCACCCCCGCGCCTTCTTGATCGAGCCCCTGGACTACCCCAGTCTGGTGGGAGCCATGCAGCGCTGCACCCTGCTGATGACCGATTCCGGCGGCATTCAAGAAGAAGCCCCTGGCCTGGGCAAACCGGCCCTGGTGCTGCGGGAGACCACCGAGCGGCCTGAGGCGATCATGGCGGGCACCGCCAAACTCGTCGGCACCGACCCCGCCACCGTCGTGGCCGCTGCCGCCACTCTGCTGAGCGATCCGGCGGCCTACCAGGCCATGGCCACCGCAGCCAACCCCTTTGGGGATGGCCATGCCTCGGAACGAATTGTGAAATTGGTCAGGGCCTATTGCCAGCGCTGAGCTGTTCGGGGTGAACTGCAAGCAGGGCTTGGCCATTAGGACTCGGGCAGCTCCGGTGGCTCCATCGGCGGTCGATCCAACAGTTCTTTTTTAGATCCTTTCAAGGCCTTCCAAAGCTGTTTAATCTCTCCATAGGCCTGCTCTGGCTGAATTTTGCCATTGGTTTCCAAATTGCAAAGCATCACCACTCGCTGGGCAAATTCTTGCAAATTGGCATTAAAGGTCAACTGCTGGGGTGAAAACTCGCCCCGATAGCTGGCCCGAGGGGCAAAAAACGCTTCGCGCGCTGTGAAATTTTCCTGCTCTTGGTCATCCATCGGAAGGCTCCTGATCAGACTGGCTGGGGCATCTGGGCGGTTTTGCTAGGGGCTGGGCTAGGGGAAAAAATGCCTTGGGACGGGCGAGAAGCTGGAGCGATCGCATGGGGGGATATCCCCCACAAGTTCATCCCCCGCTCACCCGTCAATATGAAGATATTCTTGCTAAACTTTAGCGGCTCACACGGTTTCCAGCCAAAATTGTTAGATTGGGAACATCGTCAATGCCCGCAGCGCAGGCCCACTCGGGGGCGTCAAGGCAACGTTTTAGTGGTCGGTAGTGGTCGGGAGTAAGTAGGGAAATCCAACGATGAAAAAGTATTCGGCGATCGCCTGGGCCAGTGCGCTGGCGCTAGTATTGACGGCTTGCGGAGGTGGCGAGGAGCCAACGGATGGAACCACCGGCTCTGTCGTCGATCCCAATGCACCTGGGAGCACAACTGGTGGTACGACGGGCACTGACGCTGCTGCTGGTGACCCCGCAGCGACCACTGAATCCGCTGCGGCACCAACCTCCGCCGTTCCGTTTGGTTCTGTGCCGGAGGGCAGCATCACCAGCGATGTCAAGATCCGCAGCCTGGCGGCCCTGATTCCCTCGACCCCAGCGGATGCCAGATTGAACGGCGCTGCTTCTGGGCGTCCTGATCCCTTCGCAGGCCAGGTGATTCGGGTGACGCCGGTTTTCCAGATTCCGAGGGAACCGGGGCTACGCCTTTTGGTGGCGGCCCCAGCGCCGCCAACTTTTCTGTGACTCCGGGGGCCTTTAGTCCGGGGAGCAGTCCGGCTGGCGGCAGCGCGCCTGCTAGGGCCACACGCCCAGCCACGCCCGCTCGCGGCAGCAATGTTGGTGGCAGCACCGGGGGCTCTGGCGGCGGCAGCACTGTCTCCGGCAAGGCCCAGGGAAGCAGCAGCGGGACCGCGCCTACTAGGGCAGCAGGCCCAGCGCCGACATCCGCAGCTTGAGCGACTTCTCGGACACGCGCAGCACCTGCCAAGCCTGTCCGATGTCGCCGCCCGCGGCGGCGAGCGCCTCGACGATCTCTTCCTTCGTGAGGCT
>JAAUQQ010000417.1 GCA_012032745.1 Synechococcales cyanobacterium RM1_1_8 | reverse complement strand
GATGTTGTCATTGCAAAAGCGACTGCTGTCGTCGATTGAGGCTTTTTCGCGGACGCTACGGGTGCATCGCAAAGCGGTGGAGCGGCAGGCTCAGCAAGCGATCGCAGCCCCTGCGGCAGTCCAGGGCAGGCTGTCGCTGTTGGCGGAGGCGGCGGGAAACGATGACGATCGCGCGGACCTCGATGAAGCTGATATTGAACAGGAAGAAGATGCCCAGATGGATGCGGCAACTCAGTTCAGCAGTGGCGGTGTCACCGAACGAGAGCTAAACCTGCTGGAGGAGATGACCCAGATTGCGACTACAGCACGTTACCAAGCCGATGGCCGTATCGTTTACCTCAAGGACTGGCTGAAGGCCCATCTCTGCCCTGACCTGGGAGAGAAAGGAGCCCAGTGGAATCATCAGCGGGTGTTGTTTTTCACGGAGTACACCGATACGAAGCGCTATTTGCAACAGCAACTGGAAGCTTTGATTGAAGGGTCTGACGATGCGGATAATCGCATTGGAACCTTCCATGGCGGCATGGGGGATGAGCGGCGCGAGCAAATCAAAGGGGCCTTTAATGCAGACCCCGCGAAGCATCCCCTGCGGATTTTGATTGCCACGGATGCGGCGAGGGAGGGGGTGAACCTTCAGAACTATTGCTCGGAGCTATTCCACTTTGATATTCCCCTGGAACCCCAGCCGGATGGAGCAGCGCAATGGCCGCATTGACCGGAAGTTGCAAAAGGCTGCGGTGGTTCACTGCCATTATTTTGTCTATCCCCAGCGGGCGGAGGACCGGGTGCTGGATGTGCTGGTGGAGAAGACTAAGACCATCCATGAGGAGCTAGGCAGTCTGTCGCCTGTGGTGGAGAAGACTGTTTCGAAGCTGTTGAAAAACGGTATTCGCATAGAGGATGAGGCGAAGCTGTCCGCTGCGCTGCGCCAGGCGGATCAGGCGGATGGGGATTCGCTGGATAAGGGGCAGGTGATTAGCGAGGAGCTGGAGGTGATGCGCGATCGCCGCCAGGCCCTCTTGGACCAAGAAAAACAGCTCCAAAACATCCTCGACAGCTCCCACAAATGGCTGGGCTTCAAGGACCAATATTTCCGGGATGCCATTTCCTGTTCCTTAGAAGTTCTCAAGGCTAAGCCCTTGGAACCGTTGTCCGAGAAGGAAGCCAGGGAAAATCCAGACCAGGCCCGCTGGGAGATTCCGGCCTTGGATGAGCGCCTGGGCAATGACCCCACCTGGGCGGCAACGCTGGATACCCTGCGGGCTCCCCGCAAGCGGGGGCAGAAGCTGTGGGAATGGCGCAAGGAAGCGCCGATTCGTCCGGTGATTTTTCGGGACTCGGGAACGCTGGATGGGGAGGCGGTGCATTTGCATTTGGAGCAGCGGCTGGTGCAGCGGCTGCTGGGGCGGTTCTTGTCCCAGGGCTTTGTCCATGATGATTTGACGCGGGCCTGTGTTTGCTTGACGGATACTGCGATTCCTCGGGTGATTATGCTGGGGCGGCTGTCGCTCTATGGCGATGGGGCGGCGCGACTGCACGATGAGGTGGTGCCGGTGGTGGCGCGGTGGAAGGAGCCGGAAGTGCGGGATGGCTTGCAGGCTTTGGGCGATCGCACCACGCGAGAAGTGCTGCAAACCCTAGAAGATTCCCTAGCCAATCCTCGCCTAAGGGAGGTGCCGGACCAGGCTCGGCAGCGGCTTCAGCAGGCTGCGCCCCAGGATGTGGCGGATTTGGCAGCGCATTTGGATGACATGGTGGCGCAGCTCACAATGGAAGCAGAGAAGAAGCTGACGGAGCGGGGGGAGCGGGAGGCGAAGGAGATGAAACAGTTGTTGGAGGAGCAGCGCGATCGCATCCAGCGCCAGCAGCAGAAAACCGACCAGGATTCTCAGCAGATGACCCTGGCCTTTGCGGAGTCTGAAAAGCGCCAACTGGCCTCGGATCGACGCCATTGGGAGCGGCGGCTAGAAATGCTGGAGCAGGAGATTGAGACGGAGCCGGAGCGGATTCGGCAGGCATACCAGGTGAAAGCGACTCGGGTGGAGCCGGTGGGGCTGGTCTATCTCTGGCCAGTGACGAGTTAGGGAGAGGCATAATTGATGAGGATTTAACGCATCGGTTTAATTCACAGAGGTGTAGAGATGATTGCCGCAAAAGAAACGTTTCCGAAATTAACGCCTGAAGAATATTTCGTCTGGGAAGAGCAGCAGCGCGATCGCCATGAATATCTCAATGGCGAAGTCTATGCCATGAGTGGTGGAACCATCAATCACAGTGAAATTTCGATTAACTTCGGTGCTGTGTTGAAAGCCCACATGCGAGGCAGCGGCTGTAAGGTGCTCAATTCTGATGCGAGGGTGAGCATTCTGAATTCAACCGATTATGTTTACCCTGACTTGAGTGTGACTTGTGATGAACGCGATAAAACGACGAAGCAATTTATTACCTACCCCTGTTTAGTCATTGAAGTTCTCTCGCCGAGTACCGAGGCTTATGATCGCGGCGATAAGTTCAGAATGTATCGACAAAACCCAAATTTGCAAGAGTACGTTTTGGTGGATTCTGAAGCGATTGCAATCGAAATATTTCGCAGAACAGCGCAAGATACTTGGCAAATTATCAATTATCAAGCCGGTGATTGGGTGGATTTAAAATCGGTCGATTTAACCTTTCCCATCGAAGCCATTTACGAAGACATTGTGTTTGACTCAGCTTCAACGGAGTCGAGCTGAGCGAACTCCTTGAATGCTGACCGAGTTTCCCTGATAAGTTCCCCGAATCATCACCATGGCCTACGACAACGAGCAATATCAACACCGCGAATGGCTGGGGCTGTTGCAGCCGGAGGGGCTGGTGGTGTCGCCGCCTGCGTTGGTGGATAAGCAGGCTTTTGTGGATAAGGGCAATGCGTTGCGGTTGCAGCCGGTATTGCAGGGGCTAGTGAAGCAGGAGCTGATCCAAGGCAAGGAGCAGACCTATGCGCCGGAGTTCTTCGCCTTTGCGGAGCAGGTGCTGGAGTGGGAGGCGGAGGATGTGGTGGCGGAGGCGGATTTGCCTGGGACGCTGGAGGTGGTGCTGAGTGACTATGGCGAGACGCTGCGGCCTCAGTATGGGGTAAAAGACCCGGATAGTGAGGGCTATTTGCTGCTGGTGAAGGTGGTGCCCTTGGGTCGGGATTTGGATGGGGAAGATCCGAATGCGGAGAGCGGGAGCTGGAAGGCGAGTCCTCAGCAGAAGTTTGAGCGGTTGCTGAAGGGTGTGGATGTGCCCATTGGCATTCTCTGGAATGGGGTGGTGTTGCGGCTGGTTTATGCGCCCAGTGGGGAGTCGAGCGGGCATATCACGTTCCCCATTGAGGCGATGACGGAGGTGCCGGGGCGGTTGATTCTGGGCGCTTTGGAGATGCTGCTGGGGGCGGACCGGCTATTTAATGCGCCGACGGATCGGACGTTGCCGAAGCTGTTGGCGGCGAGTCGGGATTATCAGGCGAATGTTTCGACGCAGCTAGCGGAGCAGGTGTTGGATGCGCTGTGGGAGCTGTTGCGGGGCTTTCAGGCGGGCTTCGACTACGCTCAGCCCTCGGGGTCTGGGATGGAGCGATTTCGGGCGTTGGCGGAGGCGAATCCGCAGCATGTCTATGGCGGGTTGTTGACGACGCTGATGCGGCTGGTGTTTTTGCTGTATGCGGAAGACCAGGGGCTGATGCCGGATGATGCGGTGTATCAGGGGAATTATTCGGTTGCTGGGTTGTATGAAAACTGCGAGAGGATGCGAGCTGTTACCCGGACACGATGGACCAGCGCTATGGGGCTTGGGCTTGGCTGCTGAGTTTGTTTCGGTTGGTGTATGACGGGGGTGGGAGTTATGAGGCGTATTTGCCTGCTCGCCATGGGCAGTTGTTTGACCCGAAGGAGTTCCCGTTTTTGGAGGG
>JAAUQQ010000416.1 GCA_012032745.1 Synechococcales cyanobacterium RM1_1_8 | reverse complement strand
AACACGCCCAAGTCTCTAGGCGGTCAGTTTGGCTACCCTCACCCTAAATCCGACTCCCATACCCCCCAAAAATAATAGCCGGGGAGAAGGGGGTGGGGGCCGGGGGCGGGGTTGAAGCTAGTCCAGAAACTTACGCCCTGCTGTACTGGTAACCGGTGGCATTAGTTCGCGGCACTGTCCTCGAAAGGGGTGATCCACCAAACCTCGCATCCACAACCCACGAGTTTACGAAGTACTAGAGAGCACCCCCCCTGGCGAGACAGTGCCTCATTGACTTTTGTCCTTGCCCTGATACTGTTTTCTCTGTTTGAAGGCTGCAATTTGAGAGGATTGCTGGGCTCAAATGTCACGCGATTTGGACATTTCACTTTTCCGTTAGTTGAGACCAAGCTCGTAGGAGGCTGGAACACTGGGTGTCACAAGAGATCCGCCTGTAACGGTCGTACCACTATCAGCTAATGTCCAAATGACAGTTTGAGAAGCGCTCGGCTGACGCCACACAACATCGGCAGTGCCATCTCCGTTATAGTCTCCCACCCCTTGAATCTCCCACTCCAGACCAGGGGTAGCAACGTTAGAACCAACAGCTGCGCCACTACCTGGAAGAAGGGTTAGGCCATCCATATACCAAATGGCTGTAGTAGCTGTGACTGTATTACGCCAAATAATATCCGGGTTAGAATCTCCATTCAGGTCGCCCATGCCTTGAACTTGCCAGTCAAGGCCAGGGGCATCCAAAACCCCACCGCCGATTAAAGGAATGTTAGAGCCGTTTGTTCCGCTGTCTAGGTACCAGGCGACAATTGTATTAGTGGAGCGGTTTCGCCATAGTAGATCCTGCTTGCCGTCTCGGTTGATATCTGCAACGCTTTCAACAAACCAACCGGCATCTTGTGGAGCCTCGGCATTGATATTCGCTGCCCCTAGGAAAGTACCGCCATCCATAAACCAGACAAAAGTAGCACCTGAGTCAAAGTCACGCCAGACAATATCAGTCTTGCCATCCAGGTTTAAATCGCCTGTGCCTTGAATTTGAAAATTCTGTCCGGGAACAGTCCCAACAATCGCTCCTCGGCCATTGAACGTAGTGCCGTCCATATACCAAAGGATGACTTGGCCTGAATTGTTGTCACGCCAAACAAAGTCACTAAAGCCATCGCCATCGAGATCATGGCGAGTCAGCTCTTCAATCGCAAAGTTGACTATTTCTGAATCTGTCTTTGCGCCGCCAGAACCCGTGTTGCCTAGATCATCAACGTCGATTTTAAGAGAGCCGTCGCCAGGTAGGTTGATAGCCTTGAAGGATGCGCCATCCAAGGCCGCATTGATGTCTGCAAGTGAACCTTGGACAGCTACGGAGTTGGTTCCATTCCCAGTCACGGTGACGTTTGCATTCTCAACAATCGAAACTGTTCCAGAAGTGCCTGTTAACGTGACGAGAACATCCTGCAATCCAGCATCTGGATCGGTGATTTTGATTGCATTGCCTTTCGCTTGGGAGAAGATGAAATCTGTATTGCCAGTTGCTGTTTGAACCGTGATTGGTCCAGACACGGCCGGTGCATCGTTAATTGCATCGATCAAGAGTGGGGCAGAAGGTTGACTGACGTTGCCCGAGCCAACCTCTTCAGGTCCAGCCTTCACTGAAACAGAGATGGGTTGCAGTGGGTCATCCCCAGTGCCGTAGCGAACCTGAAAACTGTAGATCGTTGCTGCAGAAACTTCTGTAATGGTGGTTCCTACAATCTCGCCATTCGTGATTTCTAGATCGCCAATATCAAAATTTTCTACTGGCTCAGAGAATGTCGCAACAACGGTGAAAGGCTGTGTCGCTCCTTCAGCAGTTAAAGTGACTTCTGGATTGCTTGTGTCGATACTAAACCGGTCAGAGAAAATGGTTGGATTAGGACTTGGTGAGACCCGGTTTACGAGGGAGGTGCCGCCAGATACGGCGATGTCTATACCTTCTAGATCGATGTTCGTATCGCTGACATTATAGGTTTGTGTATAAACCGTTCCGCTGGCATTCCAAGAGCCTCCAGCAGTGACGAGACTAGAGAGGTCTGCTCCGCTCGCACTTAGTGTGATCTGGGGGGCGATCGTTTGGTCCATTTCTTCGGAAAAAGCAACGCTCAATGTCCATGAAGCATCGCCAGCAAGAGCATCTGTGATGAGCAATTCGCTGGGTGTAACGCTAAGTACCTGGGGAAAGGGTGGTGCGTAGTTGATTGTAAAGACGTTCGATGCAGTATTTGGATTTGCTGCTGCGTCTTGAGCAGCTCCATCACCCAAGGCAACTGTTACTTGCCCCCCGAGGGTCGGTGTAATAGTGACGTTATAGGTGGAGCCAGAGACCGCTACAAGGTTCGTCGCGACACCATTGGTCACAAAAAACTCACTCAGTTCTAAGCCAGAAACATCCTCGGTGAAAAAGACGCTCACCGTGAAAGCCTCCTCCACTGTTCCGGAGGCTGACGAGGCCAAGGTAACGGCTGGGCGGCGGGAGTCATAGGCGACACTAAAGGCTGTGCCGAGGGCACTGCTGGGGTTGGTTGCTCGGTCACTGGCTGCACCTGGAGCAATATTAACCGTAACAAGCTGCTCGATGGGATCATTGCTTGTGGGGTCAATCACAAAGGTGTATTGGCTGCCGCCTGGATCGGCAACAAATGAGCTGACGACGCCATTGGTCACAGAAATGTCAGAGATATCAAAACCAACCACAATCTCAGAGAAGTTTGCGGTCAGGGAGAAAGGACCATTCAGAGGACCGGCCGCAGGGTCAAATTCGTTAGGCGTTAGGGTTACGCTTGGGGGAGTGATGTCATAGGTTAGTACGACCTGGGGAGCAGGCAGGCTCGGATTGAGGCGCAGGTCAACTGCTCTTGCGGGATCTAGCCCGACAATAACTTGCCCTTCTGCTTGGGGCGTGACATCGAATTTGTAAGTTCCTCCACCATCAAACTCGAAGTTACTGATTATGCCATTTGTAATGGGGAACGAGTTTGGTGTTAGGGGATTTGTCGCAGGGGAGACGACTTCATCGAAGTTTCCGAGAATGCTGAATGAGCGATTGATAAATGCTGGAGCCGGGGTGGCAACATTTTTGTCGAAAAAAGGTGCGAAAAACTGGGGAACTGGATTGCGAGTGTCGATGCTAAAGATATCAGTCACCACTGCAGCGGGGGGAAGCGCGGGAAGCTGAGGTGCGCCACCCACACCGATCGCACCATCCACCGAAATATCAATGTTGATCTGCTCAATGTTGGCATCGGTCAGGTTGTAGCGAGCTACATAGGTGCTTGGTCCTGTCCATGCACCTGAACTGAAGGTCAGAGTTGTCCCAGGATTCTCGCCTGGGGTGGGAAATGCAATTGTCGGATTGGTGCTCTGGTTCATCGGCTGGTCATAGACCACCGTCAGCAGGAGCTGACTGACCCCCAGCGCATCGGGATTTGTCCCCTGGACTAGTGGATCATTGACGAAGAATACGTTAGGGGTGACAGACTGGACTTGGGGCTGGGAGCGGAAGATGTAGGCCGCACCGGCTTGTTCAATGTCTCGGCGACCGTCTGGCTGTAGGGGACCAGTGTCACCCTGATCTAGGACGTCAAAGTCGCTGCCATCCACCTGATAGGTTTTGGTGTTAGCGCCAACGATCGCGCTGCTTGCCCCCGCATCAGAGGTGTAGATATCTACCGCAATGCCGAAGCTATCGCCGGCGATGCGGTCATTGGCGAAGATCCGATTGGTTTGCTCCCAGAAGCTGCGGTCTCGGGAAAGCTCGTAAATGTAGGAGAAGCCAGGGCGCGGCAGGCGAGGAGGGCTAGTAGCAGAGTCCTCGTTGGGAAATGTGGGATCGTCGTAATTATCTTTTCGGTATAGGAGCCGACGATCGCCACCCCATCATCAATCCCCACGGAGATACCGAACTGA
>JAAUQQ010000415.1 GCA_012032745.1 Synechococcales cyanobacterium RM1_1_8 | reverse complement strand
GCCATCAACTCAATAAGCAAAACTCGGCCCCATCGGAATTTTGCGATCGCAACCCCCGCTCCTTCGGCAACGCCGCAACCGGCTCCGTCAACGTAAAACACCCCCCATCCACCCAATCCTTCAGCCTCTCAGCAACCTGATTCGCTAAATAGCGACTCGACAGCGGAGCCACCCGCACGGATCGGCCTTCCAGGGTGATCTTGCCGCGCTTGAGCTGGGCATAGCTCACCAGCCCCAAACTGGGGCGAACCCGCCGGGGAATCGAAAAATCCATCACTGGAGCCACAAGATCTTCATCCCCGATCGCACAACAAACCATCACCTGCTCATTCAACACCGGCAACGCCAGACCAATCCCCAACATCAGCGAAGGACCAAACCCTTTGAAATAGCAGCCCCGCACCCACTGGGCCTCCATCTGCTTGGCATCGCCAATCAGCGCCAGGGTCGCAGCCGGGCCAATCGGTGTTCCATTGGGCAGCCGCTGTTGCAATGGAAAGTGTTGCGTGCCTTCCCAGGCCACATAGCCAATGCCGCCGCCCAGGAAAATGCGGGAGCCAATGCCGATCAGGTCCAGGTGGGGGTCGTTGAGCAGGGGAGACAGGGAGCCCAGGTTTGAATAGACTGCATTGCCGAGGCGGGGCTGGAGCGGGCCGAGGTAGGTGAGCAGGGGCGATCGCCCCCATTCACACCGACAATAAAATTTTGGTACAGATTGCGAGGATTGAAGAGATAAAACTGATTGATGCGATCGCGGCTGATGTGGGTTTTCAGCTTGGTGCGCGGGTAGCAATCGGTCCCATAGCCACTGGCCTTGAGCGAAATAGACTTGCCCGCAATCAGGTCCGCAATCACATGACCGCCGCCCCGCTGGCTGTCCGGATCATCGCTGGGCTGGGCTGCCCCCAAATAGAGATCAACCGCTCCAAACCCGCTGTAGGCCAGCACATCATCCAGCCAGCACTGGCGGATTTTGATCGGCGGATCGCTGTGGCCGAGGTTGAGAATCGCCCCGGAGGATTCCATTGGCTCGAAGGTGCCGGTGGTAATTAAGTCGATATCGCGGGCGGCCTGGGCGATGCCCCGCTCGGCGATGTAGGCCTTGGCCTGGCTGATGGTGAGGGTTTTGGCGCGGCCTTGCTGGATTTTGTGATTAATTTCGGCAATGGTGCGCATGGGGAACCGGCTATCCAAGCCATTCAGATTTCCTAGAATTCAGGTTTCCTAGCGTTTAAATCTCATACAGCGCCTGGACCTGGGCAGGTTGGAGCTGGGCTGTGGCACAGTCAAACTGAATCTCTCCCTGGCGTAGACCAATGATGCGATCGCACCAGCTCCGGGCCATCTCCAAGTCGTGCAAACTGACCACCAGGGCACGCCCCGGCCCCAACCCACACAGTTGAGTCAGCAACCCCATGATCTCTCGACTGCGTTCGGGATCCAAGCTGGCGATCGGCTCATCGGCCAAGACCACCTGGGGATTTTGGATGAGAATGCGGGCGATCGCCACCCGCTGCTGCTGTCCTCCTGAGAGGCGATCGGTCCGCTCAAACAGTTTCTCCGCCACACCCACCTGCTCCAATGCAGCCTGGGCTTCAGCAACGCCCTGGGGCCAGAGCAAAGACCAGAGCGCCTTGGCCAAGGACCAGCGCCCCAGGTGACCGGCATTCACATTGTGGATCACGCCCAGACTGTTGACGAGATTAAATTGTTGATAGATGGTGCCAATCTGACGCTGAAGTCTACGGCGTTGACGATTCGAGAGCTGGGAAAAGTCTTGCCCAAAGGCTTCAATCTGGCCCCGGCTGGGCGCAAGGCTGCCATTCAGTAGCCCCAGGAGCGTGCTCTTGCCCGCACCGCTGGGGCCAATCAAGGCCAGGCGATCGCCCCCATAGACCGCCAAGTTCACCCCCTTCAACGCGGGCAATGACCGAAACTCCTGCCCCGGAAACCAGTAGCTCACATCCTGGAGACTGAGCAGGGGTGGAGCGGCGGAGGCTTTTGTCCTGGGCGAGGGAACCTGGAGGTCGAACATAGTCTGAGGCGCGTCCGTTCTGGAGAACCTGATGTCGGGGAGTGGGGGGCCAGATTTTGCTATTTAATGTTGCTACTTAATTTTGCCAATCTCCCGACCCACAGCCTCAATCTGGGCATAGTTCTCATTCTGGGTTTCAATGAATTTCTGCGCCCCAAACAACTCCAAAATCTCCGCCTGCTCCGGATCGTTGGCATCTAGCTTCAAAAAGGCCTGCTGCACTTTCTCTGTGAACCCTGCCCCAAAGCGCTCCTCGACACTGGGCTGCAAAATCCAGTGATAGTCATAGTAGGCCGGGGTGCGGAACAGCACTTGCACCTTATCCTCATCCACCTTGCCCTCGGCCAAGCGGCTCAGCCAGACCTGCTCATTCATGGCACCCACCTCATAGCTGCCCGCCTGGACCAGCTCCAACGTGGCATCGTGGGAGGCAGAAAACCCCGGCTGGCCTTGGAAGTCCTCCAGGCTCAATCCTGCCTGCTCCATAAAATATTGGGGCATGAGACGGCCCGAAGTTGAAGATTCACTGCCGAAGGTAAAGCTGCGGCCTTTCAGCGCAGTGAGGCCATCGACGCTGTCAAAGGGCTCCAGGCCGCTGCTGCGGTTGGCGATAAAGACGCTGTGGAATTGAGCATCGATATCCCGCTGGGCGATCGCCTGGGCTCCATCCACCTGCAAGCGAGCCTGGGTGCCCGTCAAGCCCCCAAACCACACCAGGTCCAAATCTCCGACCTTAAAAGCACTCACCGCAGCGGGATAGTCCGTCACCTGCTTGTACTGCACTGTCACCCCCAACTCTTGGGAGAGGTAGTCGGACAGTTTGGCGTAGAGGCGGTTGAGCTCTTCGGGATTTTGATCGGGAATTGCGCCGACCGTGAGCACGGTTTTTTCACTAGTGGCGGCGGACGTTGGCGGGTTAGCCGGGTCGGTGGCCGCAGAGCTCTCAGCCGCCGGGCTAGCTCCTGACTGGGAGCCAGTGTCGGGGCCATCGGCAGCGGGTTGATTGCAACTGGTCAGGGCGGCTGCCATGACCAGCAGGGCCAAACCCCGGAGAGCGAAAGGGCGCATCGCAGGAATATACATCATAGGAATCTATCAAAAACAGCCACATGACAACATAGCGGCTGTTCTAAGGCTATTGTATCCGCAACCTAGGGCACTTCAGGAAATAAAGTGTATTTTTTAGCACATAATCAGTGATCAAGCCGAGTCATCAAGTCGTGGGCATAGGACCGGAGACCGCGCTGTTTTAGGGCTGCTGCCCCCTCGCGATCGCCGCCGTTCTTCGCCAGGATAGAACCGATCTGCCCTCAGCCCTCCCAGTTTTGGACTGGGCCCCAGCCCTGGGCCTTATTTCCCTTTCCCCCTAACCACCATGGCCGATAGCATTTGGATCGTAACCAGTACCGTCGCCCCCGGCCCCCCATTGCCCGAGGAGACAACCCGGATAGCCAAGGGGTTCCAATCCAGCCACCAGCGAGCGGTAGAATCCACAGCCCAGGCTGTCAAGGTCGAAAAACTAGAACAGCAGATGGGGGAATTTCTCCAAGCCATGGGAAAAATTTTTGACCAAGCAGAAACCCAAGCCCAACAAAAACAAGGCCTGCATCTCGCTGAGATTGAACTCTCGGCAGAAATCAGCGCCGAGGGAGAAGTGCGTCTTGTGGGCATTGCCGGGGCCAAAACGGCAGGGAAAGGGGCTATCACCCTGACGTTCCGACGCCATTGACGCTCTCCCCCCAACCCTAACGGGTATGGTCGGAGATTCCTGTTTCTTCGCCTCTTAACTAGATGCAGCACTGTGACTACACCCCCGTCAGACCGACGACCCAGGCAGTTTGGTTTTCAGTCCACGGTGCGCCCCACCGCAGACTTTGAACAAGTACAAATCGAGTTTGATATGTT
>JAAUQQ010000414.1 GCA_012032745.1 Synechococcales cyanobacterium RM1_1_8 | reverse complement strand
TGGGCGGAGCGAGGGGTGGCGGTTTTCCCGTATCCAGGGCGACATCCAGGGCCAGCCCAGGATTCCGAGACCCTTCAGCAGGATGCCGCTGCACTGTCTCCCTCCCAGTCTTCGTCGGATCCCAGTCTGCCCCTGTTGGCTGGGCCAGAGACTGGATCAGTGACCGGATCGGCGACCGGTTCGGCAACGGCTCAATCGGCTGGGCGATCGCCGATCGCCCAGGCGATCGGCGAAGCTTCCCAGGCCGGAGCCTCCCAGAACAACTTCATCGTTAACGCGGTCCAGCGTGTCGGCCCAGCAGTGGTGCGCATTGATGCCTCGCGCACCGTCCGGGGGAATGTTCCAGATATTTGGGAGGATCCCTTCTTTCGGGATTTCTTTGGCCGTGAGGGAGCCCAACCCCCGACTTCGGGCCGGGTCCAGGAAGGCTCTGGCTCCGGCTTCATCATCCGCGAGGATGGCGTGATTTTGACCAACTCCCATGTGGTGGAGGGGGCCGACCAGGTGATGGTCAAGCTCAAGGATGGCCGAAGCTTTGGGGGCAAGGTGTTGGGCCAGGATCCGGTGACCGATGTGGCCGTGATTAAAATTGATGCCAAGGCTCTGCCTGTGGTGCCAATCGGCGATTCCGATGCGCTGTTGCCGGGGGAATGGGCGATCGCCATTGGCAATCCCCTGGGCCTCGACAACACCGTCACCGTTGGCATCATTAGCGCCACGGGGCGCAGCAGCTCGGAGGTGGGCGTGCCCGACAAACGCGTCGGCTTTATCCAAACCGATGCAGCCATTAATCCAGGCAATTCGGGCGGTCCGCTGCTGAATGGGCGCGGGGAGGTGGTGGGCATGAACACAGCCATCATTGGCGATGCCCAGGGCCTGGGCTTTTCGATCCCAATCAACCAAGCCCAGTCCCTGGCCAATCAACTGATTTCGACGGGCCGCGTCCAGCATCCCTTCCTGGGGATTCAAATGTTGACCCTCACCCCCGAGGTTACAGAGCAGTTTCGCGCCACGCCCAACGCTGGGTTTGAGCTGGCCACGGACGAGGGTATTTTGATTGCGCGGGTGTTGGAGCGCTCTCCGGCGGAGGCGGCTGGACTGAAGCAGGGAGATGTGATTAAAAAAGTAGGGGGCAAGGCAGTGCAAAACGGCCCAGGATGTGCAAGACCGCGTTGCGGAAAGCAAAATTGCCCAGCCCCTGGCGATTGAAGTCAGCCGAGGCCGCGAAACGGTAACGGTGGGGGTCAAACCGGAGGAATTTGCGCCCGGCTCCCAACCCTAGGCCCCGGCTCCGCTACAGTCGAATGCTAAGTCGAACGCTACAGTCGAACCCAATACCTGTTTCGATGTGAGGCCATGCCTGACTACGCCATTTTGCAGCGGGGCGATCGCCGCCTACACCAGCCTGCCCGAGCCCTGAATTGGCCCATTCCAAATCCAGCTCAGGAAACCGTTAACGCTCCAGCCCCAGCTCCAGAGCGCCAGCTCCAAAGCCTGATTGATGACCTGATCGCCCTAACCCTACAGCACCAGGGCGTCGGTATTGCGGCACCCCAGGTCGGCCTCGATCAGCGGCTGATGATTGTCGCTTCCCGGCCCAATGGCCGCTATCCCGATGCGCCGCTGATGGAGCCTACTGCCATGGTCAATCCCCGCCTGCTGGATCGCTCTGATCGCGAGGTGGGCGGCTGGGAGGGCTGTTTGAGTGTCCCGGAGCAGCGGGGCTGGGTCCGGCGGGCGGACCAGATCCAGGTGGAATATTGGGACCGGTGGGGCGATCGCCAGCAGACCCGGCTCAGCGGCTTCATTGCCCGTATTTTTCAACATGAGCTGGACCATTTGGATGGAATCCTGTTTCCAGAACGCCTGGCAGCGGGGGAAAAACTGCTCTTGGAGGTGGAATTTCTGCAATGCCTCTCTCGAACGGATTAAGCTTTGCCCTGGCTCGGCTTTGATCTGACTCAGTAAGGACTTTTGGCGGACTTGAACGACCATCTGATTGTGTTTAGCCGCTATCCGGAGCCGGGGCGGACCAAAACTCGTCTGATTCCCACCCTCGGCGCTGTCGGGGCGGCTCGGCTACAGCGCCAGATGACGGAACACAGTCTGGCCACCGTGGCCCAACTCCAACGGCAGCGCCCGGTGCAGGTGTGGATTTGCTATGCCGGGGCGGAGGCGGAGGCTTTTCGCGCTTGGCTGGGGGAGGCTTGGGACTATTGGCCCCAGGCGGAGGGGGACTTGGGCGATCGCCTGGCCCAGGCGTTCCAAGCTGCATTCCTGGCCGGAGCCCAGCGGGTTGTCGCCATCGGCATCGACTGCCCGGCCTTGAGCCCAGCCCTACTAGGGGAAGCCTTTGACCAGCTCAAAGCCCAGGACTTGGTCCTGGGGCCTGCCCTGGATGGTGGCTACTACCTGATTGGCCTCAAGGGACTGTGGCCCAGTCTCTCGACCCGCCTGTTTAGGAATATGGCCTGGGGCACCGCCGGGGTGCGGGCCGAAACCCTGGCTCGGGCGGAGTTGGAAAAGCTGGCTGTGGCTCAACTGACGCTCCTGGGCGATGTGGATTATGGCAGCGACCTACCCCTCTGGATTGAGCGCCAACGCCCCGCCGCCCGAAATCCAGCTCAACCCCCGCTCGATCCCCTGCCCGACCCCCAGCCCAAATCCCAGTCCAAATCCCAGCTCCGCCCCGCCCTCTCTATTATTCTGCCCGTACTCAATGAAGCGGCGGCCCTCGCCTCCAATCTGCCGATTCTCCTAGATCAAATTGATCCCCTTGCTTTCTGGGCTGATCCCTCCCACAACAGCCAGCCCATTCCTGTGGAGGTGATTGTGGTCGATGGGGGCAGTGGCGATCAGACGGTGCTGATTGCCCAGGCCTTGCGGGGCCAAGGTGCTCCACGAGCCGGGCGTAATTCTCAGGCTTGTTGAAGCTTTTGTTGATTCCTTTCAACGAAGCGGTGTCGATGCTCTCAAGACCCATCAACAAGCCCGTGCAACCACTTTCAGCGCAGGCTTCCAATAATTCGGCATCATTCACCAGCATGGTGGTGGCCAGTCCGAACCATTGAACTTTCAGCGGGGTCAACGCGTGGAAGAGTTCCAGCGCATATTGCCGGTCAGCGGTCAGATTCAGGTCGACAAAAATCAGCCGTTTTTTTCCGTGCGCCCGGATGTCGTCCACGACGTTGGCCACCGGCTTCTTCCAAACCTTTTGACCCCAGGCGCTCGGAGAGACACAAAAGTCGCACTTGAAGACACAACCACGGGTAGCTTCGAACACGGAATCGGTTAGGTAATGGCGGGAAGGAAGCACGGAGCGGTCGGGTCGAGGAATGTCGAGAATATGAGGGGGCTGTTCGGTGTATTTGGCCTCCATCCGGCCTGCTTGCCAGTCACGCAAGAGGCGCGGCCAACTCAATTCGGCCCAGCCGATGACCAAAGCATCGGCGTGTGGCGCTGCATCGTCGGGGGCCAGCGTGATGTGGGGGCCGCCCAACACCACCGGGATTTTCCGACGGCGAAACACTGAAGCAAGTTCGTAGGTTCGCGGAGCGGATCCGGTGATGACGGTCATACCAACGAGATCGGCCTCCAAAGTTTCCGGATCGATCGTTTGAATACCCTCATCCAAACAGATCAATTCGATGTCCATTTCCTTGGGCACTAAGGCGGCAAGGGTTGGAAAGGTCTGCGGCATGTAGCGGAGCCCTTTGCCGAAAATGCCCCCCTTGTGGCGGTAGAGTGGTCCCTTTGGGCTGAGCAGAATCACTTTGGGCCGTTTCGTTGTCATGAGATTCATGGTGAGGGGATGCCTCCGGTTCGTGGATCGTTGATTGGATGCACCAGCCCCTGGGGTTCTGTTCTTTGGGCATGAGAGACGCTTGAAAAACTGGCCCAGAAAATCGAGGTAGGATCTTGCATAAAGCGCCGGGGCAGACGGGGCCAGATCAGGTCA
>JAAUQQ010000031.1 GCA_012032745.1 Synechococcales cyanobacterium RM1_1_8 | reverse complement strand
ATAGCCTGCCCCTACTTGCCTACTCCCTACTCCCCTTCGATACAACTTGCTGTTTTGCTTCTCACCAACCAGATGAATGTCTTCAAAAATTTTGAATCAGGCTGGCTGTGAACGGGTCAGCGATGGGGCGCGGGTGCCGCTGTTGGAGGGCTGTGGGGGGCGGCGATCGCTCATTCTCGTTTTGCCCCACTTCGGTGACTTCGACAGTTTGGAATATGCCTGGTGGCTGGGGCGTGAAGGCTGGTTTGAGCATCCGCCCCAGGGCATGGCCCAGGACTTTCAGCTACGGGCGGTGGGGATTGGCGATCGCGCCGCCGGTCAGCGCTTTTGTGACTACACTGGCTTTCCCGCTGGGCAGCTCTGGATCGATCCGGATGCGAAGCTGCATGGCCAACTGGGGCTGTATGGCGGCTTGGGGTGGAAGCTGCCGGGGGGCTCCGATCGCGTCAATGGCTGGCTGAATCTGCTGCTGATGTGTGCGGGCATTGGCAGTCCGGGGACGCTGAAGGAGGTGTTCCGGGGGTATCTAGGCGATCGCGCTGCCCCCCAACTGATTGCCGATGATGAGGTCGTAAAAACCAGTGCCTTGCCTGCCATCTCAGGGGAAACGTTCAAGTTTGCGGGGGGTAAGGGCTTCCAGCGGCCCTTTGAGCTGGCGACGTTGCGGCTGCGGAATATGGCGGAAAGCCTGGGCCATTGGCAAACCTATGGGCCGAAGGGGGCGGTTTTGACCCAGCGGGGCGGGACGTTTGTGCTGGAGGCGGAGGAGCTGTTGTATGAACACCGCGATCGCGGCATCCTCGGTTTTGCCGCTAACATGGCCCAGCCCCTGGGCTTCCTTGCAGAGTTAGACTGAGGCTTGGGTGAAAAGATTCACCGCCATACCTGCCATAGATCGCCAAACCCCAGAGGGTGCAGCCCCAACTACAATGGCTAGGACTTTGACCCTGGCCGCGATCGATGCCCATTGAAACCCACTTTCCCCTCGCCGTTTATTTTGAAGATCTGCCCGAGGCCCAGGCCCAGAAGGCCGGGTTGCTTGCCGCAATCTGGGACTTGAAGGCGGGCGGTGCTGCTCCGCGCCATTTCCCTGAGATGGCCTGGACTGGGGACTTGCATGGGGTGGAGCAGGTCCATCTCGATCCCCGCTTTGACTGGGTTGTGGCCCAGGTGGAGGCCAATGTGCTGCGGTATTTGACGGAGCTGGGCATCGACCTTGGCCAGGTTGATCTCTACATTCAGCGGGCTTGGCCGGTGGTTTCCCTGGCGGGGCAGGAGGTGGGCGTCCATTGCCACAATACCTCCCACATCAGCGCGGTCTATTACGTTTCCGTGCCAAACTCGGGCAGCGATGAGTCGGGCTGTTTGATCTTTTTCGATAACTCTCGTCCCAATGAAGTCAGCCCTGGCCTGGGCAGTGAAAATACGAATATTATTGCGAGCTGGAACGAACTGAACCAGGATCAGGCCATCTATGAACCCCTGGAGGGGCGGCTGATTGTGTTTCCATCCAAGCGGCAACATGCAGTGAGCGTCAACCACACCGATCTGGAGCGGGTGTCGCTGTCCTTTGACATTGTGGTGACGGCCAAGCCGGGGCAAGCGGCGGGGAGCTATGAATTTTTGACGCCGCCGCCGGGCCAGTGGCGACGGTTTGCCATGGCTTGAAACGGCTTGAAACAGCTCAAAATAGCCTGAAATAGCGAGATTGATGGCTAGTTTGACGTTGGCAGAAGCAGGCAGAGTGAATTTTCTCCAGGCCGCTCCGGAGCTGGCAGGCGCAAGGGTGTCAGCCCTAATCTTGCAGACCCAACTGCCCGATAGCCTCCAGCGGGGCCAGATTACCCTGGACCGAGGCGCAAAAATAATGAACAGGGTTGGCCCGGCGGCGATCGCCTGGCCTTGGCTACCCGTCTCAGGTACATTAGCCTCAGCAAGATTGCTGAAGCCACCCTAGATAGATTGGCCGAGTCAGGCCCATGGAGTCAGGCCCATGGAGTCAGGCCCGTACTGAATAACCCTGGCGGCTCAGACCCATAAACCCCCAGAGCAACCACCCCGAACCACTGATTCAGTCATCTACCCATGCGCCCAGCCCGCCCGCCCGCGAGCCAAAAACGTGCCCTGCTCCGATTTAGCGGCAGCTTGGAAACTGGATTCCAGGTCATTCTCGAAATTCGCCTGGGCCTCGATCGCATCTTGATCGAAAAAACCGGCACCCTGCCTGCCTGCCCTGCCCTGATTCGCGAAACCAGCCGCTGGCGCAGCAGCTACGAACAATGCCTTCGCCAGGGCCGGATCAGCGGCTTGAAAATTGGCATCCAAGCCAGCCTGCCCCACCGCATTCAAGACTGTAATCGCCTGGGGAAAGACCTCTCTGCAACATTCTGTGACTGGCTCCATGGGCCAGGCTTGACTGAAATTCGGGCCAGCCTCAGGGGCTTGCTCGATCCCCAGGATGAAGCCCAGCTCCTGGTGCGCTCTACAGACATCCGGCTCCATCGCTTGCCCTGGCACAATTGGCCTCTGCTGGAATTCTATCCTCGCTTGGAAGTGGTCTTTGGTAGCCCGCCCAAGTGGATTGAGCGCCCTACGTCGCCCAGCCAAAAGGTAAGAATTTTGGCAGTTTTGGGCGATCGCGAAAACATCGATGTGGAGAAAGACAGAGATATCCTCAGCGCCCTGCCCAATGCTGAAGTGGAATTTTTGGTCGAGCCCGATCGCGCTCTGCTCGATCGATCGCTGTGGGAAAAGTCCTGGGACATCTTATTTTTTGCAGGCCACAGCCATTCCATTGGCCAACAGGGACAAATCAGCCTCAACAAAACCGAAGTTTTGACCATTGGAGAGCTCAGCAATGCCCTCACCCAAGCCATCAGTCGCGGACTCCAGCTTGCCATTTTCAACTCCTGCGATGGCCTGGGCATTGCCTACGAACTTGAAGATCTCCATCTTCCCCAAATGATTGTCATGCGCGAGCCCGTGCCGGACCGCATCGCCCATGAATTCCTCAAACCCTTTTGGCGGACTTCGCTGCTGGGCTGCCCCTTTCCCTGGCCCTGCGCCAAGCCCGAGAGCGCCTCCAGGGCCTAGAAAGCCAGTTCCCCACGGCCACCTGGCTGCCCGTGCTGTTCCAAAACTCCGCCATGTTGGCCCCCACCTGGCAGAGCCTACAACAGCATCCCGAGCCCCCTCGGCCCTTGTGGTTGCGACTTTTGCTGCCGCTGGGGATCGGTACGGCGGCGGCGGCGGTGGCGATCGCTCTGCGGCTGCTGGGTCTGCTACAACCCGCCGAGCTGGCCCTGTTCGATCACTGGCTCCGCAGCCGCCCCGCCGAGCTGCCCGATGGCCGCATTGTTGTGGTCGAAGCGAGTGCAGCGGATCTAGATCGGGAGCTGCCCGGCGATCTCCAAAGCGGCCAATCCCTCTCGGATAAGACCCAGGAGCAGTTGCTGGAAAAACTACTGGCCTATGAGCCTGCATTCATTGGCTGGGATATCTACCGCAACTTCAAAACCGAACGGCCCCGCTTGGAACAGCGACTCGCCGAGACCGACAATCTGATCACGATCTGCAAGTTTGCCGATCCCGATCCCAAGGCAACAGCTTTCAAAGGCTATGTTCAAGCACCAGAGATTCCCGAGTCAGATCTGCCAACGCGCGTTGGATTTAGCGATGGCCCAGAGGATCCCGATAGGAAACATCGAATTCAACTGTTGTATAGCGATCCCGACAGTACCTGCCCTGCTCGCTATTCCTTGAGTTCAATCTTAGGATTTAGCTATCTTCAAAAAACTGAGGGTATTGAGCTGGCGGAAACTTCCGCACAGGATGGCTATACCTGGCGTTGGGGAAATGTGGCGATCGCTCCCATTGGAGGGACTGGCACTGGAAAATTCAATCAGTTTCAACCCTATGGTCCCTATGCCAGGGCGGATGTACGCGGCCATCAAATTTGGCTGAACTACAGAAGTAGCCATCCTTCGGGGGATAGCAAACGAAAGGCTAGCCCGATCGAAACATTTAAAAGATTCACCGTTGCTGATGTTTTGGAAGGTAAGCCAGCAAAAACGGAGATTGAAAATAAAATTGTCCTGGTGGGTATAACCGGTACCGGTCTAACTTTCACTGGAGCGGATATGGCCACAACGCCATTTCGAGATCAAAATGGTGCAGCCTTAGCCATACCCGGCGTGTATATCCAAGCTCAAATGACGAGCCAGATCATCAGTGCTGCCCTGGATGGGCGCAAATTGCTGAGGGCTCTGCCCTGGGCCCTTGACCTGCTGCTGGTTTGGATTGCCGTACTTCCACTCCTGGCCTTTCTATACAGCCGTTCTCCCAAGTGGTTCAGCATCGCTATTGCCATTGAGATTCTATTGCTCTATGGAATCGCTTGGGCAACCTTTACTGCCTTAGGTCTCTACTTGCCTTGGATACCTGCTTCCCTTGCCTTGATACTGGGCGGAGTCGCATCTGAGCGCCTAAATTTTGCTAAAGAGCGTCCTGCAAAATAATTAAAAAATTAGTTTAAGGAATTCTACTCCCATGCTAAAAGCAATCCGCACCCATGGTCCACAGCGATATCTCTTGATATTTGGGGTCAGCTTATTGTTGATGTTCCACTTGGCCAATCCCCTGGTTGCCAATGCCTTGCCGCCTCAGTCCAGTCGAGGAAACTATGCCGCTAAATCTGGTCATGGCAAGAAAGATTGTGGCCTGCCCATGATTGAAATAGTGCCAACTCAGTTTCAGAGCGAAGCGGGCAAATTGACCGGTCGGTTGACAACGGGTGGCTATACAGCCGTTGAATATCCTGAAATGTGGGTCAATATCCCCTATACCGCTGAGGAACTCCAAAATTTAGTGCTCACGGTGCGGGATTCCACTGGACAGAAATATTATGAAGCCAGCATTCCCCGCCCCGCAGGCGAAGGCTTGATGAAATTGCAGTTGCCCCAATCCCACGGGCTCAAGAATCGCGATCGCTACGATTGGTCACTCCAGGCTACACTCCAGTGTGGCACGAACAGCAATGGTGAGCCGATTGTGGTCACCTCCAGCGCATCTGCTTGGATCGAACGCTATCAGCCCGAGCAGGCGGCCTTCACCGAACAGCTTGCCCGCAGCTCTGATCTAGAAAAAGTTGAACAGTATAGCCAAGCAAACTATTGGTATGATGCTTTTTCCTTGATGGCGAAACTGCGCCAAGACAACCTGAACGATCCCCAACTCCAAGAAAGCTGGAATCTCCTGTTGGGAGAACATGGCCTTTGCACCTTGGCAGGCAGGCCCTTTGCCCCTGCACCAGCCGTCGCTTCAATTCAGGCTCAGCCCTGGCCCAAGACGATTCAGGTGAGCCAACTTCTCCAGAGCGTCGCGGCATCGGGCTGTAGCAGGCCAGTTTAGGCTGGCCAGTTTAGGCTGGCCAGTTTAGGCAGGTTTGAGAAACTTGAGAAACTTGATCGATCTAAGGAGCTTGGCAGATGAATCTACGGTCTGAAACAGTCTGGATCACGACTGGCTTGGCGGTCGGATTGGCGGCTCTTGGGCATGGTGTGGAGGCGATCGCTCAATCTACCCCGACCCAGCCAGCCATTCAACTCTCCGAACAAGTCAAGTTCAATCCACCGCCCCTGGATGCCAGCACCCTGCTGGAGCCCCAGCCTCCGATCGCCACTTGTCCAGGCGGCCTACAGGCATTGCTGCCCCTCCAAGGAGGCGGCTTGAGCCACCAGGGGTTGCCCCCGCTCTATTTTGCTTCCCTAGCCTCCGATTCCCCAGCAGCGTCGGTTGAGGTTGCTAAGGGAGCGACATCCGAGGCTGGGGGGGCGATCGCCAAGCCTGTGACCCTCACCCTGCAGCGCGCTGGCCAACCGCTGCAAAACGTCGCTATGGCGCTCACCCCTGCCCCACTTCCCGGCTATTGGCACTTGAGCCCTGCCCAGGAAACGGTTGCCCAAGAAACGGTTGCCCAAGAAACGGTTGCCCAAGAAACGGTTGCCCAAGAAACTGCCGCCCAAGAAACTGCCGCCCAAGACATCGCCCTCCAAGCTGGAGAACGCTATGCCTGGACGGTGACGATTCCCTGTCCCAATTCCGCAGAACCCCAGCGCCTGGGCGGCTGGGTGAAGCCCGTGACGCTGCCCCCCGAGCTGGCGGCGATCGCCACCGCCGCTTCAACCTCCGACCGGGTCAAGCTCTATGGACAATTTGGCCTCTGGTACGATGCCGTGGCAGCGGCCTTTGAGCTGCCCCCAGCGGAGCAACAGGCCGCTCTGGGGCTTTGCTGGGGGCTTTGCTGGGGGAGCCTAGACCGTAAGGCGGAAGTTTCTGGACCAGCAGCCAGCCGCCCTCATCCCCCAGCCCCTTCCCCCCCAAAAAACACAACAGCCGGGAGAAGGGGAGACGGATCGGAGCCCCTCTCCCTCCCTGGGAGAGGGGTTGGGGTGAGGGCAGCTAAACTTAAGCCGCAATCTACTAGGTCCATTTCCCAATCAGAGTGAAGGGAGCCCAATGGTAGATCGGCTGGCCCTGACGAATCATCTCTATTTGGGCGGTTCTCACAGCGTCGGCTTTCGGCTGCCCCTCGGTTAAGAGATTGTCGTAGAACAACTTGACAAAATCGACCGAGGATTGCTCATTGATGCTCCAGAGGCTGGCCAGGATGCTCCTGGCCCCGGCTCGAAATGCAGCGCCAGAGATGCCCAGGGCGGCGCGGCGATCGCCCTGGGCGGTTTGACAAGCGCTCAACACCAACAGGTCAATCGGTGATCTTTGGCGTCGCTCTTGGGTTTGGAGCAAATCGCTCAATTCATTGATCTTGAGCTCGGTTTTCCAAGCCAACAGAAAGGTGCTCTCGGCGGTGCCGCCGAATTGGCCGTGGGTGGCAAAGTGAAGAATCGAAAAATCGCGCGCCTGGATGCCACGACTGAGCAGCTCGCGGGTGAAGGCTTGATCAATGAGGATATCGCCAGTGGATTTACTGCCTAAGTACGAGACTTCATCTTTAGCTTGCCTCAAGGGTGGAAAATTTCCCTGGGCTTCGCTGAGGGCAGCGCCTAGGGCGGTGATCTGCTGGCCCGGCTCCCGCGCGGGCCTGGGGCGGGGAGCTGGATGCGGGGGGCCACGGCGACCTTGTAGTCTTCGATTAAAAAGCGCTGGCTGCTTGGATCCCGCAGGGCCGCGATGGGCACTGACCCCAGCGAACCATCCAGGACAAACACCAGGGTTTCAATTCCATCTAGCTGGGTCTGGATCGGTTTGATCAACCAATCGTGGAGCTGCTCCAGGGGATTGATCAACTCCGGCAGATTTTGATCGTACGGCTTACGTTCTGTCCTGGCGTTGGTTACAACCTGGGCGATGACGTCTTCTAGGCGATCGCGCGACACCGGCTCCGAGACCTTGATCAAATTGGGGCGATCGGGGCGTTTGACCAACAGCTCCAGCCGATCCTCCAGGACGATGCTGTAGACCGCAGCGGTTTTGGGAGAGGCTAGGATCAGCTCGTCCAGATCTGTCTGGACGCGGGCACAGGGCTCGCGGAAGTAGTCATCAATTTCGGCCAATTGGAGCCGTTGAATCGTTTTTCTGGCAAGATCTAGCTCTTCATCCAGGGGAGAATCGGGCCGCAGCAGCAGATCGACATAGCCCCGATAGACCGGCTCAATGCTGTCGCGAAAGGAAAACTGAATCTCGCGATTGGTGGCCACTAGATCGCCCCGCACATCCTCCAAGCTCTGGATAGCCGCTGCGTAGGCCTGCTTGGCTTCGGGCAGATCGTCCCGAGCCAGGGCCTGGCGGGCGAGATCCCACTGGAAGCGGTAGGAGAGTTCGGCGGAGCCGCTGGCCTGGGAAATGCTCAGGGCCTGGCGGATATAGGTTTCGGCTTCGGCCTGGGCTGCGTCACCCTGGCCAGTTTGGTTGAGCCATTCGCCCAGGTAGCCGAGGCTGTAGGCTTCCGCTTGGCTGTCGCCATTGGCGCGGGCCTGCTGGAGAATCGCCTTGAGCTGGTCGATCGCCAGGCTGGGGGAAATCAGGCTGGGCAGGCTGGCGGTGTTGATTGGCTGACGCTGGCGCAGCCGCTCGTAGCGCAGCAGGGTTTGGCTGAGGTTGAGGCGGGCATAGAGGCTGGCGCGATCGCCCGTCTCCAAAGCCGAGCTGGCCTGGAGATTCGACCACAGCTTGGCGGCCTGGGCCATCCAACCCTGGCTCCGCTGCAAGATCCAACCCTGGCGGGCAAAAAACTGGGTTCTGACCAATTGGTCATAGCCGAGCGGCGCGGTTTGTACCTGCAACTGTTCGAGGCTATCGACCAGCAGTTCCACGCCTTCGATGTTGAGCCGAAAGGCATTGACTTGCAGTTGGAGCTGGCTCAGGGGAGGGATATTGGGCCTGGAGAGCAGGCCGTCGTAGCGCCCTTGCAGGGATTCCACGTCTTTGATGTAGCCAGTGGTCAGCGTTGTGATCGCTTCGGTGCTCAGCGCTGCGGGGTCAGGGGATTGAATGGGATCGTTTTGCAAGAAGGTCAACTGGCTCAGCCGGGTGCGAACCGTCGCGAGATCCTGGCTTCTCAGGGCCGTGGCCTCGCCGTTGGCCAGGGCGATTTCCGCTTGAATCGCTTCCGCTGGGAAGCCCTGGGACTCCGCTGCTTGCTGGCTGCGGGTGAGGACGGCGATCGCCGCTCCGGGCTGGCCGACAAGCTGGAGGGATTCGCCCAGCAATCGCCAGGCGGTGATTTGATTGCGACCACTGATCTGGGTGGGGAGGCCGGGGATGTTGGATGCCTGACCACTGGCTGGGTTGCTGGTCGAACTGTTCACCCCAGTCTGCTCCGCTGCTGGCTCCGCCTCTAGCAAATTACAATCCTGCACCTGGGCACCCAAGGCCTGGAGCAGCCGATTGCAGGCGCGGCGGGATTGGCCGAGGGATTCTAGGGCTTGGGCTTCGTAGAGCAGGGTGCGGTTAATGCCCGACAAATCGGCATCGCCGGGGCCGGAATAGGTCTCGCGGGCTGCCTTCCACTTGGCGATCGCCGCTGCATAGTTCCCCTGGGCATAGTCATTTTGTCCCGCCTGGATCAGGGCCTCTGGGGCCTGGAGCTGGTTGATCGGGGGCTGCTGGGCCAGCCCCGGCTGAATACCCAAGCCCGCCAACTCAACGGTGGCCAAGCCCAAACCAAACAGCCCCGCCAGACCGGCCCAGTGCAGCAGTAGCGTCAGCAACAGGCTGAGCAAGCCCGTCGCCCAGTTCCTCCCGCTTCCTAGCCGCTGCCCAAGCCTGGGTCGATGGGTGAGCGGCTTATTTCTCGTCAGCTTATTGATCGTTTTCACGAGCGTTAATTTACTGATCATCAGCCTAGTTTTCGTTAGCCTATTCATCGTCCAGCCAGCCTCCCCTAAAACAACCGGTATCGAAATGAGGCATGGAGCCCCCGCGCCTGCAAACTCTCGCCCTCGTTGCTCACCTCGACCAAGGGCAGGCCATATTCCACCCGGCCCGAGAAGCGGCGATCGCCACTTTCAAACAGCAGCCCCAGCCCGGTCGAAGCAATGAAGCTGGGGTCTGGCTCGGGGCGATCGCCCCGATTGAACACCCCGCCCAAGTCAAAAAACGGCACGAGCTGCAACTGACTGGCCTGGCGCTGGCCTGCCTTCAACAGCGGCAGCCGCACCTCCGCCGAGGCCAGCCAGCCCCCATCCCCCAGCAACACATCCTGGCGATAGCCCCGCACAGTGCTGGATCCCCCCAGGCCAAACTGGGCCAGGGGCACCAGGGGGCGCGAAGCCAGTTGTACCGACGACCGGGCTAGGAACAGCGTTTCCGGGGCCAGCAGGCGACCATACTGGGCCTGGCCCTGCCAGAGCAAGAATGTGGCATCGGGGGCTTCATCCTGGGTGGTGGCCCCGAGGATGGGCAGCCCGGCCGCGAACTGGGAGCGCAGGCCGAGGAAGCTGCGATCGCCGCGCTGGTTGTAGTCCTGACTAAACCGCAGTTCATTGACGATGGTGCGGCCTTCATCATCCGCGCCGGGCGAGGGAAAGGGAGCATCCAATTCCTCAATGAAACGGGCCTGGGTGCGGCGGTGGAGCAGGCTGACCCCCAAGGCAAATTCCCGCCGCAGGGTTTGCACCAGCGGCTGGCGATAGCCCAGCTCCAAGACCGTCGAGCGGGCATTGATATCCAGCACATCGAAGGGCGCTTCGATGATGTCGCTGCCGGTGTAGCTAAAGTTTAGCCCCAGGCTGCCGTTGCGTCCGTTGAGGGGATAGCTGTAGCCAACATCAATGCTGTTGCTGCCCTGACTGTTGCCATAGCCAAAATTGAAGCGATCGCCCCGGCCCGTCAGATTCAACTGTTGTAGCTGCAAGCGTCGCTGCCAACTGCCGACGCTCGGAGAGCGGCGGTTGTCGAGGCTGGCATCGACCGAGAAGCTATCGGCCTCTTCCACTTGCACCCGCAACAGGCTCGTACCCGTCTCCGTGCCATTGGACAGCTCAGCGGTGAGACTGGCAATCAGCGGATCCAGGCGCAGCAGTTGCAGGGCTTCGAGGAGCTGGATGCGGTTGATAGGAGTGGTGAGGGCCGGTCGGAGGCGATCGCGCACATAGTCCGGCCTCAGTCGCTGGGTGCCCAACACTTCAATCTCCTCCAGGCTGCCTTCAATCACCTGGAGCTTGACCACGCCGTTTTCAAAGTCATGTTCCGGCACAATCACGCCGGAGGTGACATAGCCCTGCTCAATGTAGAAATTGGTCAGGGCATTGGCGGCTTGAATCAGCTCCACCTGGCTGAGGGGACGGTTCAAGAAGGGCGCGAGCACCGCCTCGATCTGGGCCTCTGTCAGGACGCTGTTGCCGAGGACTTCAAAGCGTTCGACGGTGATGCTGTCCGGTGTGGTCCCAGTTGGCGCAGGCGTTGGAGCAGTCGTTGGCGCAGGCGTGGGGCCGGGCTGAATCTCTAGCTCCTCCGGGGGCAAGGGAGCTGGGGTAATAATCGGGAGCGGATTGTCCAGGGGCGGAGCCAGGGTGTCCCGAGTTGAGGGCAAGTTGGCCTGGGATTGGGCGAGCTGGGGGCTGAGGCCCTGGAGGAGAGCAGCGAGGGCGAGGAGCAAGAGGGGCGATCGCTGCGGCATTTCTAGGCGACGGTCACGGAAGCAAAAGCCACGGCAGCAAACGTCACGAATCGGCTGATTGCTCATGAATTGCCTCCACAACTGCTGTAGCCGGGGACAGCGGCGATCGGGCTGGGGTTGGGGATGCGGGCTCGAAATGAGACCTTGCCATCTGCGCTGCGCACCCAGCCCTGGGCGGCGATCGGTGGCGGTGGTGATGTAACTGGCGGCGATTTATCCAAGGCTGGAGTCGCTGGCCCATCTGCCGTTGCCCCAGCATTCGCCCCTGGCCCAGCACCCGTCGTTTCCCTAGCATCCGCCGTTGCCACAGCATCTGCTTCTAGGTTGGCGAGCTGTAGATTGTTGCCCCGCAGAATGTCGTCGGGTCTGGGCCGCATCCCTCCCTGGTCCGTGATGTAGAGCTTGTCCTTGGGGATGGGGCGTCCGTTGGGGCGGCAGCCTTCTGCGAGCAGGTCGGGCAGGCGGTTGTCGGGCAGGTCATCTAGGGAGCGGCTGGGGTCAATGTTTAGGGCATTGACCGTGACTACACCATTGAGGCCGAATCTAGACTCTGCACTGACATCGTTGGTCTCGACCACTTCTGGGCGCTTAGCAATGTCAAATAGGCTCAACGCTATAACGTTGATAACGCCTCCCTTTCCATCAATTGCTGTAGCAATAATGTTGTTGTCTCGACGTGGTGTACCGACTAGGAAATCGGTCCGAGTGTCGATGTCTCCACCGCTGCCAATGAAGTTTCCTGAGCCATCTCGAAAGCTTAAATCATCCGTATCGAAGGAGCTGGTTGTGATGTAGCTATTGTCGCTTAAGGCAACATACTCATCGGTGAATAGTCCAATTCCACCGCCTTCCCCAGAAACTGAAAAAGCAGAAATAAAGCTGTTGTCATCTAGCACGATTCGCCTAGCACCGATCAGCGTCGCGCCACCACTTTGCTCTGCCAAGCGAGTCGCATCAGCATTGTCCGATCTGCGACTAGGTGAGGCTGTAAAGTTGCTACTCGTAATGCCGCTACGGTTCTTGGCAATCACTCGATCAGCAACAATCAAAACGCCGCCGCCGCTGGTGGCTTGGGATTGGCCGTTGGCAAAGATTTTGCCCTGGTTTTCCAGCAGCACATCTCCCGTGGCGAAAATCAGTACGACTCCTGCATCGCCCTGGCCAAAGGCTGTGGTGCTGATGCTGCCTTGATCTCGGATTTCCAAATCGTTCGTGCTGATCGAGACAGTCCCTGCCTGGCCAACCGCGAATTCGCCCAAGCTGCTAGCAACCGTGCTGCCCTCGCCCTGAACAATGATTTCGTCAGTTGCCGTCAAGCTCACTAACCCTGCACTTCCCTGACCAAAAACACTGGTACTGACAATGCTACCGCCAGAAACATTAATCACATCACCTTCTAGCGCAACCCGTCCAATCGCCATGCTAGGCGATGCGCCAAAAATGCGTGAGCTAACAATTGATTCCTGGTCTAGGAAAATCAGAGGGCTTCCAATAAAAATGCCTCCCGCATCACCCGTGCCTAAACTGGAAATATCACTAAATACGCCACTAGAGTTGCTTATGCGAGTGGACTCGTTGGCCTCCATAAAGACAATTCCCGCATTACCCTGCCCAAAGGAACTGACGCTTAACTGAGACCCATCTAGCTCGATTGCCCCAGCATCAATGATAATCGAGCCAAAAAACTCGCTGGTATCTCCAGCTTCAATCACCTCAAAAATATTATTGGAGTTGCCGGTTGTGCCTGGGTTTAAGTTATTTTCGACCCTGGACCCTTGAAGGCTGACCGTTCCAGTTGCAGTGAAGAAAATATTTCCCGCTTGACGATCGCCCCCCCCCCAGATCACCCCCCCGGAGAAGAACAAAGGCTGCCCTGGGGACCAATGCCCGCACAGAGAACCGAATCAGAAATCGAAATCCCATCGGCAAAAATCAGCAGATTGCCATTCCCCCCCGCCACCACATCGGCGATCGCCCCCTGGGAAAAGCTTACATCTGCCCAAGTCGCCCCCGGCGAAATCGTAATGCCATCAACCGTCTCAATCCTGCCCGGCGTGGCCGACCCCATCAGCAAAATATCACCGCCCGGCGATCGCAGAGTTCCCCCCTCCACCGACACATCGCCCCCGGCTAAAATCAACTCATGCGGACGAGGATCCCCAGGCAAGCTATCGGCCAAAACCAGCTCTGCCCCCGCCTGGACTTGGATGGGCTGGGGAATTTGGCTATATAGAAACGCGGAAGGGGCCACCGTCAGCAGCCCCAGCTCCGCTGGAGTCGTAGCCAGATCAAACGCGCCCGCCGTGCCAAAACCAATGCCGTTGGCCGTCGTCGCCCCAAACGATCCCCCCAGACTGAGCTGCGCATTTGGACCAAAGACAATGCCGTTGGGGTTGATCAAAAACAGATTCGCCCGGCTTCCCGCCTCCGTCGCCAGCAGCCCATCAATCAGCGATCGCTCATTGCGAACCCGGCTAAAAATCGTCTCAATCCCAGCCAAATCCCGAAACGTCGCCGTCCCACCGCTATCAATCGAAAACTGGTCAAAGCTGTGAAACAGAAAATTGCTGCCCCCCGGCCTCGTGCCCCCTGTAATATCACAGGCCCCCGTCGGACAAGGCTCCAGCCCTCCATTCACCAGCGTCCCCAACGAGGCATCGGGTGTGATCTGGGCAAAACTGGGAGGCGCGATCGCCCCCAGACCCAAAATCCCCCACCCCCAGCGATCGCCCCCAAAAAGCGCGAGCCCTCGGAACCGAACAGCAGCCCTGCAACACCTGAATCATGCGTGAAACACCACAAATCTAAAGAACTTAAACCGCAGCAGAAACCGAATCCGACTGATCGAATCAACCCGATCTGCAAGCCTCGCCCGTAAAAATGCTGAGTCCCGCTTGGGGCTCAGTATATCGACGGAGATCCCCGATCTCAAGCCTAGGCCATAGGACCGCTCTGGTCGATCCGCTGTGATTCTCTACCCACGCGCATCCAATAAAATGTTGCGAAGGGCTCTGAGCGGCAATCGTACGCCATGGCCATTACAAGCCCCCAGGACAGCAGATCTCCCAGCAGATCTCCCAGCCAGCCCAGTCCCTGGGCTTGCCCTATGCTTAAGACAGCCTCCGACCAGCATCCCAGTCTTGCCCCAGTGACCTTTCTTGCCCCAGTGACCTTTCTTGCCCCATGACCTTTTCCCCAGCAACTTCCCCCCAGCCAGATGCTCTCCAACCAGATGCTCTCAAGCCAGACGCGCTCCAGGCCATACTCCAAAGCGCCTTGGCTGGGGCAGACCTGAGTGTTGAGCAAGGCTTGTTTCTGCTGGAGCAGCGCAGTGAAGCGGCGATCGCCGCCATCCAGCAAGCCGCCGATCAATTGCGTCAACAACTGGTCGGCGACACCGTCACCTATGTGATCAACCGCAACATTAACTTCACCAACATCTGCGAGCAACATTGCAGCTTCTGCGCCTTCCGCCGGGACAGCGGCGATGCAGGGGCCTACTGGCTCGACTGGGCCACCATTCGCGCCAAAACCGCCGAAGCCGTCAGCATCGGTGCCACAGAAATCTGTATGCAGGGCGGCCTCCATCCCCAGGCCAAAATCGATGGCAGCTCCCTGGCCTACTACCTCCAGCTCATTGCCACAATCAAGCAGGATTTTCCCGACCTACACCTCCATGCCTTTTCCCCCCAGGAAATCGAATTCATCGCCCGCCAAGATGGCCTCAGCTTTGAACAGGTGATCACCGCCCTGGGGGATGCGGGCCTCGGCTCCATGCCCGGCACCGCCGCCGAAGTCCTGGACGATGAGCTGCGCAAGATCCTCTGCCCCGAAAAATCAGCGCCACCGTTTGGCTAGAAATCGTCGAAACCTCCCACCGCCTCGGCCTACCCACCACCAGCACCCTGATGGCTGGCCACATCGAAACCCCCCGCCAGCAGATCGAACACCTGGAAAAATTGCGCAATCTGCAAAAAATCGCCGCCGCCAACGGCTACCCCGCCCGCATCACCGAATTCATCATCCTTTCCTTTGTTGGCGAACAGGCCCCCAAGCCCCTGCGCCGCCGCGTCGGTCGCGACCAGCCCGTCTTGACAGATGCCCTGCTGCTCACCGCTGTCAGCCGCCTCTTCCTGGGCCACTGGATCCCCAACCACCAGCCGAGCTGGGTCAAGCTGGGTCTGGCGGGGGCAACCACAGCCTTGGGCTGGGGTTGTAACGACATCGGTGGCACGCTGATGGAAGAACATATCACCAGCATGGCCGGAGCCCAGGGGGGCACCTGTCGCACAGCGGCGGAGCTGAGGGGGCGATCGCCTCCCTGGGCCGTCCCGCCGCCCAGCGCGACACGCTCTACCGCAGACTATAGATCGCAGGCTCACCAGTCGCGGACTAGCAGGTATCCCAGCACACATGCACTCAGTGCAAAGAAATGCTAAGCCTATTGCTAATACGCTCTGCTACCCTGTTAGGCCAGCCCCTTGGCTTCCACCGCGTCAAAGGTCTTTGCCGTGCGATCGCCCCTCTTTCCCTCCTCGCTCCCCAGCTTCCTGCCCCGGTTTTATCAGCTCGCCAGCGTCAGCGTCCTCTCCAATATGATGGTGCCCCTGGCGGGCATTGTGGACACGGCGTTTCTAGGCCACCTCTCGGAAATTCACTACCTGGGCGGTGTGATCCTGGGCAGCATTTTGTTTGACTACCTCTACCGAGTATTGAAATTTCTGCGCAACAGCACCAATGCCCTCACCGCCCAGGCCAATGGTGCAGGGGATGCCGAGGGGCTGCTGCTGGCGCTGCTGCGCTGTGGGCTGGTGGCCCTGGGCCTGGGCTGCCTGATGTTGCTGTTGCAATATCCCATTGGCCATCTCGGCTTTGCGATTTTGTCCGGCTCCTCCGCCATCGAGCAAAGCGGCCTGGCCTACTTCAATGCCCGCATCTGGGGTGCGCCAGCGGTGTTGCTCAATTTTGTGCTGCTGGGCTGGCTGCTGGGCCAGGAGAAAAAGGCCCTGGTGCTGCTGGTTTCCCTGGTGGCCAATGGGGCCAATGTCTTGCTGGACTATCTGATGATAGTGCGCTGGGGCTGGGACAGCGCTGGGGCTGGGCTGGCGACGGCCCTGAGCCAATATTTAGCCCTGGCCCTGGGCCTAGCGGCGGCCGCCAGCCTGGTGGATTGGTCTCTGCTGCCCAGCCTGGGCAAGGTTCTGGGCAAGGCCCTGGGCGATCGCCGGCGCTCCAGTCTGTGCTGATCCTCAAGGGCAATATTTTGGTCCGCTTTGTGGCCTTGATTTCCGCCTATGCCATTTTTACCAACCTCAGCGCTGGCCTTGGCATTGAGGTGCTAGCCGAGAATGGGCTGCTGTTGCAGATTGCCCTGCTCAGCCAATTTACGGTGCAGGGGGTTGGCATGACAACCCAAACCCTGATCGGCAATTTCCACGGCAAGGGCGAAGGGGAACAGGTGCTGCCGGTGTTGGGTTGGGCGATCGCCACCAGCCTCCTCCTCGCCCTGGCCATCAGCACCGCCACAGTCTGCTTCCCCCAAACGATTTTCTCCCTGCTGACCAACCATCGAGACATCAGCCAAGCCATGGTCCAGTCCACCCACTGGCTTTGGCCACTGCTGGGCTTCACCGCCCTGGCCTTCATGTTGGAGGGCTATTTCATCGGCCTCAAGCAGGGCAATGTCCTGCGCAATACTTCACTACTGGCCTTTGGTCTGGGCTTCGCGCCCCTGGCCTTGGCCGCCGCCCACTCCCACAGCAACCACCTCCTCTGGGCTGCCCTCACGGGCTACATGGCCGTTCTGGCCGTGAGCCTGACGGTGGCCCTGGTCCTGGGTCTGGCGATCGTCGCCCAAGGTAAAGGGCAAGCCCAGGGCGATTTGCCCTAGAGTACTAGGCACTGCGACGCTGCTTGAGAAACTTCAACACATCGTCGAGGTAAAAATTTAACTGGGGCTCGCCATGGGCGAACAGCACCCAGCGATCGCCCCGTTGCATCATCTTCCAGTCGGCCTCGCTGTCCCGAGGCGGATAGATTTCCATGATCCCCAGTGCATCAGCCTCACAGCGAAACCCCCAGGCGCTAGCATAGGCCAGTAGCTCTTCATCGGACAGTGCCATGGGTTCTCAGTTGTAGTAACAAAATTGACTTGTACTGGCTTGACTTGCACTGGCTTGACTTGCACTGGCTTGACCTGCGCTGGACAGATCGGCGGTGACTCGCACCGGGGCAATGGCCAACCGCGCGATCGCCTCAGCAGGAATAGCTAAATTGAAGCGTAGTTTCTTACCCACCTGCGTTAACAGAACCACAAACTTGGTTTAAGCGAAGATTAACCTAAGCTTGCCCCCCAGCCAGTCTCCCAGACAGTTCCTAGACTCATCCCAGCCGTCAACAGCCGTGATCAACCAAAACGGCCACCAATGTAGTCCCTAGTGCGTTCCTCCTTGGGCGCACTGAAGATCTTCTTGGTAGTGCCAAACTCCATCATCTCCCCAAGGTACATAAAGGCCGTGTAATCGGAGATACGTGCCGCCTGCTGCATACTGTGGGTGACCACGAGAATGGTTACTGTTTCCTTCAGGCTCGCCATTAAGTCTTCAATGCTGGCCGTGGCGATGGGATCCAAAGCCGAAGTCGGCTCATCAAACAGAATCAGCTCGGGATCGGTGGCCAGGGCGCGGGCAATGCAAAGGCGCTGCTGTTGGCCACCGGAGAGGGAATTGCCCACCTCATTGAGGCGATCTTTTACCTCATCCCAGAGGGCAGCAGCCCGCAGAGACTTCTCCACTTTTTCATCCAACACCCGGCGACGCTTCTCCCCCTGCACCCGCAGGCCGTAGGCGACGTTTTCATAGATCGACTTGGGAAATGGATTAGGTCGCTGGAAAACCATGCCCACCCGCATCCGAACTTCAATCGGATCAATCTTTTTAGAGAGCAAATTGACCGCCGAATCCAAGATGATCTCACCTTCGTAGCGGTTGCCAGGGTAGAGATCATGCATGCGGTTGAAGCAACGCAGCAGCGTGGTCTTGCCACAGCCCGAAGGGCCGATTAGGGCGGTGACTTTGTTTTGGGCGATCGCCAAATTCACCCCCTTCAAAACCTGATTATCACCATAGTAAAAATTGAGGTTCGATGTCCTCACCTTAGCCCGATTCTTCGCCGTCCTGCCCGCGCCAGACTGGCCATTCACATCCACAGCTTCCCTTACCATTGGATCCCCTTCCGCAACCGATAGCGAAGATAGATTGCCAAGCCATTCATGCTCAGCGTCAACAAAATAATCACGATCCCCGCCGCCGCTGCATTTTGCTCAAAGGCCACATCCGGGCGGGACATCCAATTGAACATTTGAATCGGCAGCACCGTGAAAGGAGCCGCCAGCCAGCCAAAGGACACAAACGGCGGCTCCGATTGAATGGGAGCAGGCGGCAAAAACGTAATGAAGGTCAGAGCGCCAATCGTAATCAGCGGTGCTGTTTCACCGATCGCCCGCGACAGGCCAATGATCACCCCGGTCATCACACTGCCCGCCGAATAGGGCAAAATATGATCCCAGACCACCTGCCAGCGGCTCGCACCCAAAGCATAGGCCGCCTCCCGCAGGCTGCTGGGAATCGCCCGCAGGGTTCCCGCGTCGTCACAATCACCACGGGCAAGACCAGCAGCGCCAGGGTCAACCCCGCCGTTAAAATGCTCTCGCCCAGGTTCAAGGCATACTTGAATAGACCCAGGGCCAGCAGGCCATAGACAATCGAGGGCACCCCCGCCAGGTTAGTCACATTGATTTCAATGAAATCGGCCAGCCACCCCTTGCGCGCATATTCTTCCAGATAGATGGCGGCAGCCACCCCAATCGGCACTGAGGCCAGAGTTGTCACGATCATCACTAGGGCGCTGCCGACAATGGCGATTTTCACCCCGGCGCTGGCCGCCATGCTGCTGGGTGGCAAATTCAGAAACTCAAAGTTCAGCCCCGACTCCTGGGTCCAGAACTTTGGTATGCCATGGATCCAGAGGTTGACGACTAGCAGCAGCAGCACCATCAAGGCCACAAAAATGGTCACCAGGCCAAGGATGGCAAAAATGCCGCTGTAGAGCTGTCTGCGGGACACCGAGGCCCGAACGACCTGGGTTCCCTGTTGCTGAAGGACGCTGGTCATCAATAGTTCTCCCGATAGCGCTTGCTCAAGAAATGACCCATTACATTGAACGTCAAGGTCACCAGGGCCAGCATGAGACCCGCCGCAAAGATCGTTTGATATTCGGTACTGCCGTGGGGCAAATCTCCAAGGCTGACCTGGACGATGTAGGCCGTGATCGTTGCAGCGGGCTCCGTGGGGTTGAGGGTCAGCGTCGGCTGAAGGCCCGCCGCCACACTGACAATCATGGTTTCTCCCACCGCGCGGGACACCGCCAAAATGTAGGAAGAGGAGACCCCGGAAGCCGCCGCTGGAAAGACCACCTGCAAAGCAGTTTGCAGCTTTGTAGCCCCAGTTCCGTAAGAAGCCTCGCGCAGTTCCCGAGGCACAGCCCGCATGGCATCTTCGCTCACCGAAGCAATCAGGGGAATAATCATAATCCCCATGACCATGCCGGGGCTGAGCATGTTGAAACCCGGCAGGTTTGGCAGCAAAAACCGCTGCAGCATCGGCGTGACGAAGATCAAGGCAAAGTAGCCATAGACCACCGTGGGAATGCCTGAGAGCAGCTCCAAGCCAGGCTTGACAATCTCCCGTACGCGGGGCGAAGCAAACTCGCTCAAATAAAGCGCCGAGATCGTGCCCATGGGAATTGCTACACAGAGCGCCACAATACTGGTCATCACCGTGCCGCAGACCAGGGGCAAAATGCCATAGCGCGGCGGCTCGAACAGGGGAGCCCACTCGGTGCCCGTGAGAAACTCAACAATAGAAACGGTCTTGAACAGCCCCACAGATTCCGTAATCAACAGCGCCATAATGGAAAACGTGATGGCAACGGCTGAAAAGGCAGCTAGGAACAAGGCGACTTCAATGGCCCGCTCTGCCAAGTTGCCCCGCAAGCGGCCCTTACCCTTAGCGACCTCCGCTAGACTGGGAAGCATATTTGACATAAAAATTCTGAAATCCGCGATAGGGCCTGAATCGCTTCAGGGACGGCCCATCCGCTGGAGGCGGAATAGGTTGTTTTCACAATGTGCCTACTGAGGCTGAACGAAGGGAATGGAGCGGGCCTGCCTCCGGGAAGGCAAACCCACTCCGCAGCTATCCCCCAGGGAGATTGAGCTTTAGACTCAGCCTGCGTTAGCGCTTAGCGGAAGGCATTGAACCGGCTAGCGACGCTGTTGTACTGGCTATCGGGCAATGCAATGTAGCCGACTCTGTCCACAAAGGGCTTAGCATTCTTCAGGTAATACTGCACAAATGCACGAACCTCACCTTTCTTGGCAGCCTTGTCGCTGACATAGATGAACACAGGGCGAGATAGGGGCTTGTACTTACCGTTGAGCACGTTCTCCTTGGTGGGCTTGACGCCGTTGATAGCGACGGAGTTGAGCTTACCTTGGTTGGCCAGGTAGTAGGCAAAGCCGAAGTAACCCAGAGAGCCTTTGTCACCGCCGACGCCCCGGACCAAGACGTTGTCATCTTCGCTGGCGGTGAAGTCAGTGCGGCTAGCGCCAGACTTGCCGTTGATCTCTTCGGTGAAGTAATCAAAGGTGCCGGAATCGGCACCGGGGCCAAACAGGCGTATTGGCGTATTGGGGAACTTGGAGTTCACCTGGTTCCAGGTCTTGATCTTGCCCTGGGCAGCGGGCTCCCAGATCTTCTTGAGCTCAGCCGTGGTCAAGGCGGTGACGGGGCTGTTCTGGTTGACGACGACGGTGAGGGCATCGTAGGCCACGGGCATTTCCATATACTTGATGCCGTTCTTGGCACAGAGTTCCTTCTCTGAGTCCTTGATGGGGCGAGAAGCATTGGAAATGTCGGTTTCGCCTGCGCAGAACTTCTTGAAACCGCCGCCGGTTCCGGAGACGCCAACGGTGACCTTAACGGTGGGGTTGTTCTTCTGGAAGCGCTCAGCGACGCCTTCAGTGATGGGGAAAACGGTGCTGGAGCCATCAATTTTGATGACTTTTGCAGCCAGGACGGCCTGCTGAACAGTAATTACGGAAGTGGCAGCAACAGCTAGCATGGCAGAAGCGGCTGCAACTTGCTTGAGGGTCTTCGTTTTGGAGGTCATATCTCGGCTCATTCCTTAGTCAAACCAAAAATCAAACTGGCATATGCAGTCACCGGGAGCCGCTAGCGCTTGGGCCTGCGGCAAGCCATCTGTATTCGCCGATACAGCTATTAATGCTTCAGTGGGTTTACAGATGACACTAGTAACAGTAGAAACCAAAGGAATTAAGGTTCAACCATAGAATCACTAAGCTTTGATTAATTTTAGGTTAATAAAAAAACCCTTGAAGCGTGGTTTTTCTTAGGCTGGCAGGGATTTGGAGTGTATTTGACTACAAAACGATCGCTTTGAGCGCTGCGATCGCCACTTGTATTTATGTATACTTACGAGGAATACGGTTCTGGAGAATCGGCCTTTGGGTTGAGTCGAGATCTGCACAGCCCGTACTTTCAACGATGGCTGATTCCAGGCTGAGTTTTGACCGGAGTTGACGCTAATTCAAGTTCATCGCTCGGATCGCGCTGTCATTGTCTCGGCGGATCATGTCTTTGCCGATCAGGTCAAGCTGTTCGAGGCGATCGCGCACCGCCGGGTGAGTCGCAAACAAATTTGAAAAAATATTATTCGTTGGTCCCAGCACCACCAGGGAGCCCTGGTGAGCTGGATTCCCCAGCAGGGGGTGGCGCTGGGCTCGCCCATCCAGCTTTTCCAGGGCTTGGGCCAGGGCGCGGGGTTTGCGGGTGAGGCGCACGGCGCGGTGGTCGGCGGCCAGGTCTCGTCCCTGGCCCAGGCCGATGTGGACTAGAACGGCGATGGGGGGGCAAATAGCAGGGCCAGCAGGGAGCCGAGGGGGTTGCCGCTGGGGCGGTGCTGGCGGAAAAACAGAATGCGACCGGGCCAGGAGAGGAGGTCTGCCAGGGTGGCGATCGCCGTCTGGGCCAGGCAATCCTGGCGCTGGATGTGGCAGAGTTCGTGGGCAACGATGGCTTCAAGCTCAATGTCTTCGAGCAGGTCGAGCAAGCCTTGGGTGACCACAAGGGTGGCATGGTGGCGA
>JAAUQQ010000413.1 GCA_012032745.1 Synechococcales cyanobacterium RM1_1_8 | reverse complement strand
CTCCGCCCCCGCCTCCGCCATGACGCTCAAAGCCATTTTGTTCGATTTCAACGGTGTGATCATCAACGATGAATCCATCCATGAAGCGCTGTTGGCAGACCTCCTGCTGGGCGAAAACCTGCGGGCCCAGCCGGGGGAATTTGCCGAGCTGTGCTTGGGACGCAGCGATCGCGCCTGCCTCACCGACCTGCTCACCCGGCGGGGCCGAGTCGTCAGCGAAAAAGACCTCCAGCGGCTCCTGGCCCAAAAATCAGCGGCCTACCAGGCCCGGCTCCGCCAGCTAGACTCCCTGCCGATCTATCCCGGCCTGTTTGAGCTGATCGAGCGCTGCCGCACCGCCGGGCTGAAGCTGGCCGTGGTCAGCGGTGCCCTGGGCCAGGAAGTGGCGGCTGTTTTGGCGCGCCTGGGCCTCACGGACCAGTTCAGCGTCGTTGTCGCCGGGGATGACATCACCGCCAGCAAGCCCCAGCCCGATGGCTATCGCCTGGCCGTGGCGCGGCTCAATGCCGCAGAGCCCAGCCTAGATCTCCAACCCAGCGACTGCCTCGCCATTGAAGATAGCCTCGCGGGCCTGCAAGCCGCCAAGGCGCTGGCATTTCTGTCGTGGGCGTCGCCCACACCTATCCCTTCCACATGCTCCAGCGCCAGGCCAATTGGGTGATCGATCGCCTCGCTGATCTGGAATTGGAGCGCATCATCAGCATGTTTGCTGGCCAAGGGGAGCCTGTTTTTGAGCCAAAAATCTGACCGCTCTCCAAAAATCCAGTAGGGCCATGGCCCTACAGCGGTTCATCTTCTAATTCAGAGCCTGAATTGACAAGGTTGCTCGATCGCCCGACTCAGCAGCGACTCATAGCTGCGCTCATCGACAATGCAGGCACCAAACCGCTCCAAATGGGGATTATTCATCTGGGCATCGAACAGCAGAAAATTGCGGGCGCGGAGGCAGTTCACTAGCTCCACCATGGCCACCTTCGAGCCCTCGGAAATATTAAAAAACATCGACTCTCCCATGAAGGCTCCACCGATGACAATGCCGAGAATGCCCCCCGCCAGGCGATCGCCCTCCCAGGTCTCAAAGCTGTGGGCCCAGCCCGTGCGATGCAGCAACAGGTAGACCGCCTTCAGCTCAGCGGAGATCCAAGTGGAGCTGCGGTTGGCACAGCCCGCCACAACCCCGGCGAAATCTTGATCGATCGCCGGACGAAATCGCTTTTGATTCAAACAGCGTTGAAGAGACTTGGGATAGCGGAAGCGATCGTCGAGGGGAATCAAAGCCCGCTGGCGACTGGTGTACCAGCCCAATCCCCCCTCCTCTTCATCGGCCATCAAAAAATAGCCCTGGCGATAGCCCTCCAAGATCAGCTCCGCCTGGGCCGCATCCGCAATCCTAGATTTTGTGGGGTCTAATAGCTGATCCATGGAACGCAGTATCCCAAAACGCAATATCCCAAAATGCCAGCGCCCTGAAATATGGGGTCAGCAATTGAGCCTGAACGGACCATTGGCTTGGCTCAACGCCTCTCGGCCAAGAATCCAGCCAAATTGCTGAGCCAAATTGCTGAACCAAATCGCTCAAAATTAGCTTGGCACAGGAAATGCCAGGTACGACAAAACTATCCTGTAAACTTAAACAAACGCTAAGGAATGGAGATTAAATTAAACTTCCATGCTGAAGCGGACTTCACTCTCAACCGGAGGCCTCTGACTATGGCGGAACCCATCAAGGCCATCACCTTGCCCCCAGCAACCGATGCAAACCAGGAGGAGTCTTGGCTGCGGCGATCGCTCCACCAGTGGCTGGACAGTGAATATATCCCTGAGCCGATCAATGCCGAAATTGCGGAACGGGCTGCCAAGGTTTTCTTTCGTCAGCGCCTGGAGGGAGAGAACGATCTGGGCTCGCTGGTGATGGCGATCGTCACGGAAATGCGAGCCTTTGATTTTTCCAAAAGCTTCTATGGAGAATTTGCCGTCGCCAATGCCGTCAGCGACCTGCTGATTACCAGCATCGGCATCGACACCTGCTGTGGGGAGCACTAGGGAACCGATGGGGCTCATGCCCCAGGGAAGACAATCGACCTAGCAACCCAGCATCGCGTCAGGCAGGGCGAGACTGGAACCAACCAACCGGTAAACAGCCCAACCGATCAACCCTAACCGGCAAACAGCCCAACCGGCAAACAGCCCAACCGGCAAACAGCCCAACCAATCAATAGCCCAAGAGAAAGCGGCAGCTCCATAGCCACCGCTTTCACCCATTCAGGAAGCGAAATTGCAACGATCCCAGACGCCCGGCTATCAGCCCAAAAGCTCAATTCAGCCAGCGGCCTGAAGAACGTTTCGGTTACCAGCTAGACTTGACCACGCCGGGCAGCAAGCCCTTGTGGGCCATTTCCCGCAGTTGGTTGCGGCAAAGGCCAAAATCGCGGTAGTAGCCCCGAGGACGGCCCGTCTTCCAGCAGCGGTTGCGCACTCGCGTGGGGGAACTGTCGCGGGGAAGCTGCTGGAGCTTGCGGTGCAGCTCGAACTTCTCCAGTTGGCTGGTGGCATTTTCGAATGCTTCTTTGAGCGCCTGACGTTTTTCGGCGTAGCGCTCAACCATTTGCTTGCGCCTGACGTCGCGGGCGATCATGGATTTCTTAGCCATGAAATACGTTGCTTCCTTTATTGCGGGTAACCATACAGTCTTTTAGCATAGTCCAAAATCTGCTACCGACCAAATCTTTTTGCTGGGCTGCCGGTCTTTTTGCTGGTTTTTTTTGCTGGGCTGGTCCGGGTTAGGCGGTTTCGAGCTGGGGCCGTTGGGCAGAATTCCCAGCCTTGGCTAGGCAGGGCGGGTAGCCATGGCGCTTTCCCCTGGGGCATCAGCCTCGTCCATTGGAGCAGACTGGAAGGCATTGAGGTCGATCCAAAAGGTGGTGCCCACCCCATCTTCGCTGACGAGCTGGACCTTGCTGCGATGGCGATCTACGATATTGCGCACGATGGAGAGCCCCAGGCCCGTGCCTTCGAGGGTATGGACGCGGTTCTCAACACGGAAAAAGCGATCGAAAATGGCCGTTTGATCCTCCGGGGCAATGCCAATGCCGGTGTCGGACACTTCCAGGCGCACCTTGGGCAGAGCAACACATTGGATGCCGTGGTGGCTGGAGTGGCTGCGCTCGGGCAGGATTTCGGGATCGAGCTGGTAGGCGCGGAGGACAATGCGATCGCCCTTGGAGGTAAATTTCATCGCATTGCCCACCAAATTGGCCAACACTTGCAACAACAAATCGTAGTTTCCATGGACATGGGGCAGCTGGGGCTCCAGCTCAAAACTCAGCTCAATGCCCTTGTCTTTGGCATTCAGTCGATAGGAGCGCAGGGTTTGATCGATGGCTTGGCCCACATCCACCGCATCGAACTGGTAGCTGCGATTGGACTCCAGGCGCGACAGATCCAAAACATCGTTGACCAGACGGGTGAGGCGATCGGTTTCATGGTTGGCCGTGGCCAAAAAGTCCTTTTGGTCCTGCTCCGATAGTTCATCGCCGTAGTCGTGGAGGGTCTCAATGAAGGACTTGATATTGAACAGCGGCGTGCGCAGCTCATGGGAGACATTGCTAATGAACCGTCCCTTGGCTTCGTTGAGTTCTGTCTCCCGCGTGATGTCTTGAATGGTGATCGCAATGCCGCGCAGGTTGTCGAGCCGCTGCCCGGACACCGCCGAGAGCAGCACCCGCAGGGTGCGGCGGGTGGGGTCTTCTAGGGTGATGCGCAGCTCCACGGGCTCCGGCGCATCGCCGCTCAGAGTCGCTGTCTCGCCAGATAGCTCGCCGGACAAGCCGGATAATAAATGGCTACTCTCCGCCGCCGCCTCTTCTAGGTTGCTGCGCTGCTGGGCGCTTTCCAGCAGGTCATAGATGGGCTGGGTCAGTTCATTGCGCAGGGCTGGGGGGCAGGGAGGCCAGGATATTCTTGCCGATCAGTGCTTCGGTTTTTTC
>JAAUQQ010000030.1 GCA_012032745.1 Synechococcales cyanobacterium RM1_1_8 | reverse complement strand
TGGGGAGGACGAAGCAGGAACGCTCTCTGCATTGATCTCACTGATCGCCAGGGAGCTTGCGATCGAGCCCAGGACGGGAAATGGGGCTATGTCGTACAGGGGGTCCAGACCCCCTACGGGTGATCAACGGGATGATCTCGCGCCATTCCGTGGGTCAGCCGGAAGATTAACAACCCATCAACGGGCAATAACCTGGGCTTAAAGCTAGGGCGATAGCGTGAAGGGGCCAAGCGGTAGGCCCCCAACCCAGAAGTCACATCCCCAGAAGCCATGTCTAAGTTTTCCCGTCGCCAAGTCCTAACGTTCTTCGGTGCGAGTGCCGCCCTGACAGCCGTGGGGCCTAATTTGACGCGCTACTTCAGCGGTGGGGCCAACCCCAATCTGGCCGAGGCTGCGAGCATGGGCTTTACGCCAGTGCGCCTGCCCCATCCCCTGCCCATCTATCAGCGCCAGCCCAGCTTCATGCCCACCGCTGTGGGGGGCCAGGGCCAGATGATGGCAGCGGCCCAGACGCCCAACCTCGATCGCTATCAAGTCTTGGATGATGTGGTGGTGCCACCGGAGTTCGAGCGCTATGTGATTGTGGCCTGGGGCGATCGCGTCTTCCCCAACCCCGATGACTATTTCGGCTACAACAACGACTACACCGGCTTCGTGCCCCTGGACCGCACCAGCGGCGACAACGATGGCTACCTCTGGGTCAACCACGAATATGTCTCCTACCCCTTCTCCGCCCTCAGCGCCGAGGATGATGCGCTCAAGGCCGAGGGCGGTGCCTTTAGCCAGGTGGTTGGCTTCGAGCTGCCCGCCGAAGCCAACCTGGAGAGCCTGGGCGAATCGGCCTACAACATGGGCGGCTCAGTGGTGCGCATCCAGCGCAATGGAGCCGGGGGCGAATTTGCCGTGGTCAAGGGCGATGCCACCAACCGCCGCTATCACCTGCTCTCAGGCTTGAAGCTCAATGCCGAACGCGGTCTGCCCACCGCCTGGGGCAGCCGCTCCCACCAGCAGGGCGATGAAAACTACTTCCTGGCCACGGGGCCTGCGGCCCAGGAGGTCTTCGCCAAGAGCGTCGATCGCCTGGGCAACAAGATCATCGGCACCGCGTTTAACTGCTCCGGCGGCACGACCCCCTGGGGCACCATCCTCTCGGCGGAAGAAAACTTCCAAGACACCGTCAGCGAACCCGTCAATGCCGATGGCACCCAGGTGGGCTATGTCCAGGGCATCGGCGAAACCTTTGGCCTGGTGGGCGAAAAGTATGGCTGGATGGTGGAAGTGGACCTGGCCAACCCCGACATCCCTGGCCGCAAGCACAGCGCCCTCGGCCGCTTCCGCCACGAGAACATCGCCTTCCGGGTTGTGGCCGGGGAGCCCCTGGTGGCCTACATGGGCGACGATCGCCGGGGGGGCCACACCTGGCGCTATGTCAGCAGCGCCAGCGTCGGTCGCCTAGAGGATCCACGCAACAGCGATCTGTTCGTCGAGGGCCGCTTGGAAGTGGCGAAGTTCAACCCCGATGGCACTGGCGAATGGCTGCCCCTGACGTTGTCTGCCCCCACCAACCCCAACCGCCCCAGCGAGATCGCTGCGGTGGAGGTCAAGGCCCTGGGCAAGGCCCAGAAAGATGGCCTGGTGCAGTTGCCCAAGCGCAGCGGTGTTGCGGGGCAAACTGAATCCGGGGGGGGCGTTTAAGCTGACGCTGGAGAATGAAGTTCAGGCGATCGCCGATTACGAAAACAAGACCCTGGCCGACTTCTACGAAACCCAGGGCGCAGTTCTCGTCGATGCCTTCCTGGCGGCCAACCTAATTGGCGGCACCCCCAGCTCCCGCCCCGAAGACTTGGAAGTAGACCCCCGCAACGGCACGGTCTACATTGCCTACACTGACCACATCCCCGGCAGCGATGGCTACCCCGACTCCCGCATTTTCCAAACGGCTAAACTCAGCAGCGCCGTCAATGCCCAACAATCCTCCGGCGGCATTTACAAAATTATGGAGGACAGCGCCGGGGGGGCAGGCCAGAGCTTCCGCTGGGATCGCCTGATCCAGGGGGGCGAGGCCGGGGCTGAAAACGGCGGCGGCTTTGCCAACGTGGACAACCTGCTGATCGATGAAAAGGGCGGCATCTGGGGCGTCACCGATATGTCCACCAGCCAGCACAATGGCTTCAAGACCGGTGCCCAGCCCAGCGAGCGCGAGATTGACCACAGCGTCACCGGCACCTCCGATAGCCTCGTGGGCGTGTTTGGTAACAACTGGGTGATGTATATTCCCACGGAAGGCCCCGATGCGGGCGAAGTGATTCCCTTTGCCTATGGGCCGATGCGCTGCGAAATTACCGGGCCAACGATGGTGGGCAATACCTTGATTGCGGCGGTCCAGCACCCCGGCGAAGATATGCCCCTGACGGGTTCCCAGCAGCCGCTCCAGCGGAATATTACGATGCTGAGTTTGGAGGGCCAGCCCTTTGTCCAGCAGCGTAGCCTGTCCCTGGGCAGCAATTGGCCCAGCAACATTGGTTATCCGCTGCCAAACGGCAGTCGGGATGCAGGCGGTCCGCCTCGGTCTGCGGTGATTGGGATTCGGCCTAAGCAAGGCAGCGCTCAGGTTTAGGCTGCGGCTCGGGATGGCTCGATATTGTTCGGCCCGGCCCGACGGGATGCTACTGTCTGGCTGAGTCGCTCTACCGTTTGGGCCGTTGAGTCATGTTGCAGCCTCCGAATTGCCCCCTCAATCCGGCCCTCGATCGCTGGACTGATTTTACTTGGCACATTATTGAGGCCTTGAGCCGCCCTGGGATCGCCCTGGGGTCTCTGGTTTTAGTGGGTCTGGGCCTGCTGCTCGGTGCGGCTCGGTGGCCTAGGGCGGGCCGTTGGGGGTTGCGGCTGGGGCTGGGCTGGCTGGGGGTGATGGTGCTGTTGCCGCTGCTGGGGGGCTGGTTTTTGCCCGCTCTGACCCCAGAGGATCGGGGAAGCCAGGCCGATGCCATTGTGGTTTTGGGGCGGGGGCAACTGTTGATTGGCGATCGCGCCGCTGCCGCCGCCCAGCTCTTCCAGGCCCAGCGGGCACCGATGATTTTTGCCACGGGCGAGACCGATGCGCCCCTGGTGGTGGCGGACTTGGTACGCCAGGGCATTGACCCCGGCCGCCTCGATGGCGAAGCCTGTTCCCAAACCACCCTGGAGAACGCCCAATTCACCGCCCAGTTGCTGGAACCCAAGGGCATCAGGCGGATTATTTTGGTGACGGATCCGCCCCATTTGCTGCGATCGGGGCTGACGTTTCGCCGGGCGGGCTTTGAGGTGCAATACCACGCTGTTCCCTTTCCGAGAAGTTTTGGGCGCTATCGCACTCAGATCTATCGAGCCAGGGAGGTGATTAGTTTTATGATTTATGGCTTGCTGGGCCATTATTTTTAGGCATTAACGCGAGTTTTGGATAGCCTGATTGCAACCGCTTGAGTTTTGGCCTCCATTGAGTCTGGCCCGCCGCTTCAAATCCACTGCGGCCAGGGCATATCCCCCATCGGCTCCATCGATAAAATGGATCTGTCGGCCATTGCGATCAAAGACCAGGCAGGTCATCAAGGCGCGATCGGAGCGGTTAACCCCATAGTGAAACTTTCCAGCGCGAGCCCCCGCTTCCAAGTAATCCAGCAGCGCCCTTGTCCGGTCTCGATCGCTGGCGATCACCATTCGTAGGGCATCATCCAGCTTGCAATAGTCCACGGTGTTAGCCACATCCCGGCGATAGCGCCCCCAGTGGACGCCAGCGAGTCCGATGCCCCAGCTCATCAACAGCCAGCCCAGGACATTTTGGAGGGTAATGGCTGTGAGGTATCGGAGGCGATCGCGCCAATGGCTCGAACGGGAGCGCAGGCGGGCTTCAATGGCCAATTTGCGGGGATTGAAGGTGAGCTTGAGCTGGCGAGGATGGACGGGGCGAAAGTTTTTAGCTGCGCCATACAGTTGCAAAAGCATCTTGGTGACATCTTGGTAGATCGCTGGGGAAGCGCCAGGTCCGCCAGTGCGAGATCGCTCGTTAGGCTGCTGGGGGACGATGATCAGGCTCAAGATCTCTCTGGGTTGGCTATACAAATCTTGCCAGCGACATTCCAGGCCGCTCAGATTGGGCAGAAAGACCCGTTCGGCCTGGGCTGTTTCCCAGAGCTGGTAAGGATTATCAGTGCGATCGTCTTTGACTAAGTCGGTGGCATAGGTGAGGCCACCACCGATAAAATGGGCCTGGCTCGACCCTGGAACCAGCCCCAGCTTGGCCACGGAAATTTGACAATTGGCCCGCAGCACCTCGACCACCGGCACAATGCCCACCCGGAGCGTCATGGCAAAAGCCAAGCGGGCAGAGCGCTGGACTCCCAGGAGGGCGTCTCGGGCCACAGGCAGGCAGGAGGGCGGAACCAGCAGGGTTGCTCCATCGCCGCCAAAGACAAAGGGAATGTCCAGGCGATCAATGGCATTGAGGACTGCCGCGATCGCGCTAGCCCCAACAAAATTCACGGTTTTATACCGCCCTGCCTGGATTGCAGCCGTAGAGCCCTTCAGGTCTACGACCAAAATCAGCCAATCTGCCGGGACGGGATAAAATTTCGATTGATTGACGATTTGCTCAAAGGAATTGGCACAGGGCAAATCGGTATAAAACAGATCCGTTGAGGTTTGCAGCATGGCGGTCTGTGGTTCTGAAAGAGAACTGGCAGCGGCGATCGCGATGGCACCCTAGGCCTATGACAGAGAATTACAGATAGGCTACAAGTATAATTTATCTCACTCGCCATCAGTTCAGTATCCTCCAGACGATAGGTTCACAACTCCTCCCCAGGGTGGATGAACTTCTGCCCAGGCAAGCTTCACCACTGCTAGGGGCCCATTCCTGCCCAGCCGTGACATGCCATAATCCCCACAGCAGTTTGGCAGCATCGAACACCTATGAACCAAGGCTGGGTTTACCAAGAACGGGTTGGCAAAGCAGCGAGCGGCCAGAGCCTGCTGGCCTACTATTGCGATCGCTACCCCCATTCCAGCGAGGATGAATGGCGATCGCGCATCCGCGCCCACCAAGTTCTGCTCAACGGCCAGCCCGCCCAGCCCGAGACGATTCTCCAGCCGGGACAACAGTTGGCCTACCATCGCCCACCCTGGCAGGAGCCGGAGGTGCCGCTGGCCTTTGAGGTGATTTACGCAGATGACGACCTGCTGGCGGTGGCCAAGCCTTCGGGCCTTCCCGTCATGCCGGGGGCGGGCTTCCTGGAACATACGTTGCTGCACCAACTCAAAAAACATTACCCCACCGATCCCCCCGTGCCGATCCATCGCCTGGGGCGGGGCACCTCGGGGCTGGTATTGCTGGGGCGATCGCCTCTGGCCAAGTCTGGGTTGACCCGGCAGATGCGCGATCGCCAAATCCACAAGGTCTATCTGGCCCTGGCAACAGGAACAGATCTGCCAGAGCAATTTGTGATTCAGCGGGCGATCGGCAAAATCCCCCACCCCAGCCTGGGCTACATTTACGGCGCAGTGGCTGACGACGATCCCAGTGCTAGCTTTGCCCACAGCGAGTGCCAGGTCTTGCATCGAGATGTAGAGACAACCTTATTGGAGGTCACGATCCTGACCGGACGGCCCCACCAGATTCGCATTCACCTAGCAGCAGCAGGCTATCCGCTCCTGGGGGATCCGCTCTATGGGATCGGCGGCATTCCCCAGCTAGTGCCCAACCCCGAGACGGGTCAGTGGCCAGTGCCGGGGGACTGTGGCTACCAGCTCCATGCCTTCGAGCTGGGCTGCATTCATCCCCGCTCTGGCCAGCCGATGCAGTGGATCGCCCCGCCGCCCGCTGCCCTAGATCGGGCCAGTGCCCCAGGGCGGACCTGTTCAGACTAGCTTGAGCGGGGAGTTGCAAGCTGTTTTATGATGGATCTATGGAAAGGATCACCCTGACTCGACCCGATGATTGGCATTTGCATTTGCGCGATGGCGATGCCTTGAAGGCGGTGCTGCCCCACACGGCGCGGCAGTTTGCGCGGGCCATTGTCATGCCGAATTTGAAGCCGCCGGTGCGGACGGTGGTGGAGGCGGGGGAGTATCGCGATCGCATCCTCGCAGCCCTACCCCCAGACTTGCAGTTCGAGCCGCTGATGACGCTGTATCTGACGGATAACACGAGTCCTGAGGAGATCCGTCTGGCGAAGGAATCGCAGTTTGTTAAGGCGGTGAAGTATTACCCGGCGGGGGCGACGACGAATTCAGATTTGGGGGTGACGGATCTGGGGAAGTGCGATGCCGTCTTTGAGGCAATGCAGCAGGTGGATTTGCCGTTGTTGCTCCATGGGGAGGTGACGGATCGGGCGGTGGATACCTTCGATCGCGAGAAGGTGTTTATTGAGCAGTATTTGATTCCGTTGCGGCAGCGTTTTCCAAGGTTGCGGATGGTGCTGGAGCATATTACGACGGCGGAGGCGGTGGCGTTTGTGATGGGGGCTGACAATGTTGCAGCCACAATTACGCCCCAGCATTTGCTGTTCAATCGCAATGCCATGTTCCAGGGGGGGATTAGGCCCCATTTCTACTGTTTGCCGATTTTGAAGCGGGAGCGGCATCGACAGGCGCTTTTGGCGGCGGCGACCTCAGGGAATCCGAAGTTCTTCTTGGGGACGGATAGTGCGCCCCATGCTCGGGGCAGCAAGGAGACGTCCTGTGGTTGTGCGGGGTGTTTTTCGGCGCTCCATGCGATGGAGTTGTATGCGGCGGCGTTTGAGGCGGCGGGGGCGTTGGAGAAGTTGGAGGGGTTTGCGAGTTTTTATGGGCCTGATTTCTATGGCTTGCCGCGTAATGTTGAGCAGGTTACGTTGAGGCGGGAGCGTTGGCGGGTGCCGGATGAGGTGGCGTTTGTGGGGGCTGGGTTGGTGCCTTTGGGAGCGGGGGAGGAGATGAGTTGGAAGATGGCGTGACACTTCCCAGGAAAGCAGAGCCGCAGGGTATCTTGCAAGACTGATAGGGTTCAGGCTTTTGTGTAAATCCCTAGAAATCAACGAAACAATCAGGGTTTTAGCCTGGCCCTCGCCAATTTTATGCACATTCCCCCCTAGGCAAACAGTTACCATAGAAAGACGGACTGTCTCTTTGGGAATCGATCGCCATGCCCCGCGCCTCAACAGCTCTCCACCCCTGGCTTTACCCCTGGTTCAAGGCCACCGCCCTCCTCTGCTGCTCCCTGGTCCTGAGCCTGCTAGGTCTAGGATCAGCGGCCCCCGCCCTAGCTGCCGCCATCCAGCTCTCCCACGCCCCAGAAACCGCCCAGGCCTACATCATTTCCCCCGCAGATGGCGACACCGTCCCCCCAGACTTCACCGTCAAATTTGGCCTAGTGGGCATGGGCATCGCCCCCGCTGGCGTAGACAAGGACAACACCGGCCACCATCACCTGCTGATCGATCTGGCCGAGCTGCCGCCCCTGACCGAGCCCCTGCCCGCCACGGAACAGATCAAGCACTTCGGCGGTGGCCAAACGGAAACCCAGATCAGCCTCGCCCCCGGTGAGCACAGCCTCCAGCTCGTCCTGGGCAACTACACCCATGTCCCCCACGACAATCCTGTGGTCTCAGAACCCTTGACCATTACAGTGAAGTAAACTTCGGCGTAAGGGGAATGGTAAGGCGCGATTCCTCCGGGAGCCTGTACCTTGTCCATCGTCGCAGGATTCTGCATCTCCCATTTGCCATCATTCGATGGTAAGCAGCGCAAGGTTGCCAACACACCGGAGATAGTACATGAGCAAAGCCCTTGACCCAGCCTCAAACAATCTCTACCGCAAAGTTGCCGAGCTAATCGCAGCCAGTCGGCAACGGGTTCGCAGCACCATAAACCAAGCGATGGTGCAGACCTACTGGCAAATCGGCCAACTCATTGTGGAAGAAGAACAGGCAGGTCAAGCCCAGGCAGAATACGGCAAGGCAGTCTTAAAGCAACTCTCTCAACAGCTCACCTTGGAGTTTGGCAAGGGCTTTACGCTCAGTAACTTGCGCTACATGCGTCAGTTTTATCTGCTTTTCCCAAACCACCACGCACTGCGTGATGATTTGAGCTGGACCCATTATCGACTACTGCTCAAAGTTGAACAACCCACGGTACGACAGTGGTACATGCAAGAAGCAGCCACAGAAGGCTGGTCTACCCGAGCCTTAGAGCGCCAGATTAACTCTTTCTACTACGAGCGATTACTCTCCAGCCAAGACCCAACCCCTGTAAAAATTGAAGCAGAGCACAACGCCCAAGCCCTGCGGCCCCAGGATATTCTCAAAGATCCCTATGTTCTGGAATTCCTTGACCTCGCCGAGCGCAGTAGCTTCACCGAGTCCGAGCTAGAAGTCGCAATCATTACCAAACTCCAAGCCTTTCTGTTGGAACTAGGCAGGGGCTTTTCCTTCGTGGGCAGACAGCGACGCATCAGCCTAGAGGGCGAGCATTTCTACGTGGACCTCGTCTTCTATAACTATCTGTTGAAATGTTTCGTGCTGATCGATCTGAAGCTGGGCAAACTCACCCACCAGGACATCGGGCAAATGGATACCTACGTGCGTCTCTACGAAGAGCGAGTGCGTGCGCCCGACGATAACCCCACCATCGGCCTCGTTCTCTGCTCTGAAAAAAACGAAGCGATCGCAAAATACTCTGTCCTTGCCGAAAGCCAGCAGATCTTCGCCTCCAAGTATCGCCTTATCCTCCCGAGCGAAGACGAATTGGCAGCAGAACTGGCCCAAGAACTGCTGGCATTAGAGAATGAAATAGACCCCTCTCCTCCTTCACTATGACCGCCCCCCTCACCTGGCCCGAACTCGAAGCCCTCACCACCTGGCCCCAAGGCGAGTGGGCCGATCGCACCAACGGCCCCACCAACGCCCAGGCCCGTCTGCGCCTGTTTGGCCATGATCCAGCAGGGGGCGAAGCGGGTTTGCGCGTCACCCTCTACCGCGATAACCATGCCTGGTGCCCCTATTGCCAAAAGGTCTGGCTCTGGCTAGAGGAAAAGCAAATTCCCTACCGCATCGAGAAGGTAACGATGTTTTGCTATGGGGAAAAAGAGAGCTGGTACAAGCGCATCGTGCCTTCGGGGATGCTGCCTGCCCTGGCGCTGGATGGGCGCATGATCACTGAAAGCGATGATATTTTAATTGCTTTGGAATCTGCCTTTGGCCCCCTGACCTATGCCATGGAAGACCCCAAGGTTTTGCCCCTGCGGCGGCTGGAGCGACTGCTGTTTCGGGCCTGGTGCAACTGGCTCTGTCGCCCCGCCAGCCTGATGAATCGCGATGGGCTGTCGCGCCAGAAATTCCAAGAGATTGTGGACTTGGTCGAAGCGGCCTTGGCCGCAACGCCAGGCCCCTATTTCCTGGATCAATTCAGCAGCGCCGATGTAATTTTTACGCCCTACGTCGAACGCATGAACGCCAGCCTGTACTACTACAAGGGCTATAACCTGCGGGATAACAATCCCCGCCTGGGCGACTGGTTCGATGCCATGGAAACCCGCACCACCTATCGCGGCACCCAAAGCGACTTCCACACCCACAGCCACGACCTGCCCCCCCAAATGGGCGGCTGCTACGGCAACGGTGAGCCGGAGGCCCAGCGTTGTGCGGCCCGCGTGGACCAAGGCCCCTGGGCGGGGCTGCCCGATGGGAGATATGCCGAGCCAGAGACCAGTCGCGCGGAGGCCCTGGCGCGGGTGATCAAACATCGGGAGAATATCATTCGGGTGAATCCAGTTGATGACACAACCTTTGATGAGGCGTTGCGCTGTGGGGCTGACGCGGCTGATGATGGGGGGATGGGGCCGGTGCCGCCCCCAGGGGGGCAGAGGTGGGGGCTGCGGTACTTGCGCGATCGCATCAACGTCCCCCGCGATATGAGCATCTACGCTGCCCGACGGTTGCGCCAGGCCTTGGAAGACACCGCTGCGCTGGTGAGCGATCGCCCAGGCCCGCCCATCCCCGTGCGCAACCGCTATGACCAAAATCCCCAGGAATTTGCGATCGCCCCATAGCCTCGCCGAGCGCTGGGAGCAAGGCTGCGCTGCCCTATTCAAGGTGCTTTTTCCCAGAGCCAGGGGTGGGGGAGCTGCTTAAAGTCACGCTGGATTGCCATAGCAAAGCCGACATACAAATTCTAAAGATCTTACACCCCGCTAAAAGGCTGAGCTTTGAGAAAAAGTTGTCTGTTTCTGGGTGCTATTTTTCCATCCTCCTTTAGCTGCCCCAACAGGCGCGTTACTGTAACTCTTGTTGAACCACATAGGTCAGCGATATCCTGATGGGTTAGTGGCACCCCTGTTAATCGACCCATCTGAAACTCCGAGCCAAATCTCCCTGCCAGCCACCACAGCAGGTTATAGATTCGACTTTGAAGACAACGGCAGCGAAATAAGTTAAACAACTCCTGAGTTTGCCGTGCCTGGTTCCAAATAAATTCATAGGGATACTCGCCACTGCGCTGCTGGAGTTGGAGTCGAACGGGCGTAATACAGACATTTTGAACAGGATTTATTTCTCCGAGTGGTGAACCCAAAGACTCTCCAGGCCCCCAAATGCCTAGAATTATTAAATAGCCGTCGCTATCCCAAGACAAAGTTTTGACAAATCCTTCTTCAATCTTCCATAAACATCCTTGTTGAATCTCGATGGTCTCTCTACGCCTGAAATATGACACAGTCGCTTTCAGCAAGCTATTTTGTCTTCGCTGACTAAAATTAGATTGAATGTGAGAACCATTGACAAGGGAACTAGAGTCACACTGCTCGAACGATCTCTTGTCGTCTATATCCTCCACTAGAGCATACAAACTTGATCCTGAATGATCTAGAAAATCCATACTGTGCATTACACCCCAGTGGAAAAACGCCTTTTCAACATGCCCGAACATGACCTGCTTCCTTAGGCCCACAGGTTGACTACTAGAGTCAATCTGACTTTTTTAGGTTGAATTCTATTCTGATTTGGGAACACCAATCTTTAACCCGCTGTTCTGTCATCTCAGACTGATTGTCCTCATCCAGAGCCAGGCCGACAAACTTTCCATTTTTGACTGCTTTAGAGGCATCGTGCTCATAGCCTGCTGTAGGCCAATACCCAACTGTTTCGCCCCCTAGACTACTGATTTTTTCTTCTAGAATCCCCATCGCATCTTGGAAGTTGTCAGAATAGCCAACTTGATCGCCGGAACCAAAATAGGCAACTTTTTTACCGGAGAAATCAATTTTTTCCAAATCACTCTCATAGAAGCCATCCCAGTCACTTTGCAATTCGCCAATATTCCAAGTTGGGCAGCCAATGATAATACAGCTATACGCTTCAAAATCACTCGCTGAACAATCGGATATCTCCTGCATGGTTACAACAGACTCGCCACCCAGCTCAGCTTGGATCTGCTCCGCGATGGTCTCAGTATTTCCAGTCTGGGTTCCAAAGAATAGTCCAATCTTGGTCATGAATCAACCTTCACTTTGACAATAAAAACAGAACTCAATCTTGCTTCATTAAAAAAGAATCTAGCTTCAATGGTTTGCTGCTTCGAAGCTAGATTCTTCAGCGGCTTGGAAGGAGGGAGCCAACTCTCTTCAAGCCAAAATTGCAGCTAAAAGTCTTAGCATATCGAGCTAGAGACTAAGCAGTAGCTGTTTCATTGAGCCAAGCTTCAACCTTACGAAAATCGAACCCCATGGATCGTAATGCGTGCCAGAGATGACCTTGAAGGAAGAAGAACCCTAGGAAAAAGTGGGCATTTGCGAGCCAGCAGCGGGCGCTGTGGACCCCTACAGGAAGCGCGACCGTATCTACAAAGTAAGGGCAGACACCAAACTTGACAGCCAGAGGTGCGCCATAGAATTCAACGGGATAAGCCAGCGTATTGATTGCACAGAAATAGGCTGCGACAAACCCTGCCAAGGCAATACCCCCGAGGGAGTAGGAAAGGATAGCTTCACCTGAAAAATCAAGTACCTTTTTGGCCCATCCCAGTGGTGGAACAATAATATGCCAAACTCCGCCAAGAATCAACATTGTCCCAACAAAGATATGTCCACCAACCAGATCTTCCAAGTTATCGACAGAGGCAAAATGGGTTTGATAACCGTAAATGACCCATGGATCTAGCGTTGGCTCTGTTACCAAGCGAACCTGTTGCGCAATGGGATCATACAAACCATGGCCAGAGGTTGCCCACCAAACAAACAGCAAAGCACCGACGCCCAAAAATAACAAATGATGCCCAAGAATAAAGCCTAGTTTCTTCGGATCGTTCCAATCAAAATCGAACTTTCGAGCTCGACCTTCAGCGATCGCGAGGTCAGCAGGTGCCTTAATGGCATGAAAGAGCGCACCCGCACCTAGAACGGCAGAAGAGAGGAGATGAATCACTCCCACGACAAAGAAAGGATAGGTGTCCACAACCTGCCCCCCATCTCCAACACCAAAGCCAAGGCTCGCCAGATGGGGCAACAGGATTAGCCCCTGCTCACCCATGGGCAAATCGGCTTGGTAGGAGGAAATCTCAAATAGCGTGAATGCCCCAGCCCAAAGTGTAGTCAAAGCAGCCTGCCCCACATGGGCAGCAATGAACAATCCAGATTTTTCTGCAAAGCGGGCATTGCCTGCCCACCAGTCATACTTCACCGTTTCACTTTCGTATGCTTGCATTGATTCATCTCCAATAAAGATAGGAGGGATAGGGAAAAAACTTTCTATTTGGGAGCCAGTTGAAACAAACATCTAACTCTCAAATAGAAAGAATATTTTGAGAGGATTGTTGAGCCGATAGTTTTAAGTCTCGCCCACCGGAGAGCCACATCGCCCAAGGGATTAATGAGAACAGAAATCAATAAGCCAACGAAATCTAGTGTAGAACGATTCTCAATAGAGCTCGGTAAACTTTTACAACTAATTGTGTTTCAAGTGACAAGAATGTCGATCAGATCCTCAAGAATCTTCTGTAATTCGCCGTACGAGAGGCTTCCAGGGGCTTTCGCTAGGTATCCGAGGGACTGCCAAGGCAGCAAGAGGTGTGTTGAAAAGAGGTCTCACTGCTTTTCAATGGGGTTTCTTAGGAATCTTTCGCTTTAAATTGACGCTCCTGATCCATTGACTCTAGCGATCGCCAGCAGCCGCTAGACCACTCGCATCACGATGCTCAGACTGAGCTGCAGCCCATCCTAAACAATGGCCCCTCCACAACCTATTTCCGCTCCGGGCCGTTTCCCTGGGAGGAGGATGCTTCCCCGTCGCCATTATTCAGAGATCTGAGATTTGGCGAACCCTTGGTAGTTGACGTAACAGCTTATGAGGAGACTGGGAACGCTCAGATATAGAATTTAGGATTGATCCGTTAAAAGGTTCTTGAGCTTTTGGCAAGCCGTTTCGATACTGGCGATACTGCCTGGATTGATAAGGCCATAGTAATCAAAATTATGCACCTGGTTTTGCTTGACAGCGCTCAGCTTTTCCCAAAAGTCCTCGGTTTTGAGAGTTTCGCTCGCCCCATCAGGTGTGTCAATCAGAATAATACGTTCGGGATCTGCCTGGAGAATCTTCTCGGGCGAAAGGGTGATGTAGCCCTCAAACGGGCTTTCGCCCTGTAGCTCAGCCGCCACATTCGTCACTCCCAATGTGGCCAGCATATTCCCCGCCCAGCTTGCTTTATTGGGGGACAAAATTGGCGCTTGCCCCGACAACACCAGCACCGAGCGGGAATTGCCACGCTCAGAGCCCTGGAGACAGGCTTGGTAGCGCTGTTGAAGCGGCTGGGCATCGGCGTTCAAACGTTTGGCCAGGTCTTGGGTCAGATTTTCCAGCTCCTCCCAGCCGTCGATCTCCACCGCCAAGGTGGGCACTTGCAGTTCTTGCAGCCGCTGGAGGGCTTGATCATGGAAGCCGACGGCACCAATAACCAGATCTGGCTTTAGGGAAATAATCGTTTCCAGGTTGGGCGGCACCCGCTCTTCGGAAACCGGGGTGATGCCTTGAAACCGAGCATCGTTGCGAATCAGGCTGCTGCCCGGCACACCCACCAGCCGCTCTGGATCCAGGGTTTGCACCAGGTCGGCGCTGAGGGAGGTGAGGGCCACAACCCGACTGGCTTGGGCGATCGCATCGGTCGAGTTGGCTGAGGAGACTGTTGTGGAATCGGCCTGTCGCTCGCGCTGGGTTGTATCGGCATTGGCTGGGTCGGCATTGGCTGGGTCGGCATTAGCAATCTCGGCGATCGCGCCATCAGCGGGCGCTTCGACCTGGGATACATTGCAGCTTGCAAGCAGCATCAGGCTCAGGGTGAGGGGAGCAGGCAAAAAGAGGCGTTGCATGGCGTTGTAATGACATCTACTTGAGAGGGACGATTTGATTCAAAGTTTGATTCAGCTTTTGATTCAGCTTTTGACTCAACTGGAAAGCCGTTAGAAGACAGCCTTGATACCCACCGTGGCGTTAAAGCCCGGCTGGGTGAAGGTGTTGAGGAGGCGATCATTGGCTTGGCGACCGCTATCCACATCGGTCCAGCGGGTGTATTCGTTGTTGAGGAGGTTGTAGAGACCAACGTTGAGGGAGAGGCGATCGCTAATCCGATAGAAGCTCAGTAGGTCCAGGGTGATGTAGCCCTCGGGGCGAAAGATATTGTTACCGCTGACGCGATCGCCATCTTTCTGGGCCGCCAGGGTGGCGATCAGCTCCGTGCCCCAGCGCTCCTCCGGCCCGCGATAGCGCAGTCCGACCACACCAGACAGGGGCGAGATACTGTTGAGCGGCGCATTATCGCTGAGGTTGTCCCCCTGGGCCCAGGCAATTTTCCCCAATAGGCTAAAGCGATGATCGGCATCGGGGTTGACGCGATATTCGCCTCCCGCTTCCAGACCCCAAATTCTGACTTCGCCGAGGTTTTGGCTTTGATTAATGCTAAAGCCATCGGATTCTCGGGTGCCAATTTCAACGGTATCAATGAACTTGTCATAGCGGTTATAGAAGGCCGCTAGGTCAAAGTCAAAATTGGAATAGCGACCCTTGAGACCAATCTCAAAGTTGTTGCTGGTTTCGGGTTCTAAATCCCCATTGGGCAGCACCGTGTAGCCAAAGGCAAAGTTGGTAAAAGCCACATTGGCATCGTCATAGGGTGGGCTGCGGAAGCCTCGGGCATATTGGAAATAGGCCGATAGCTCCGGCGTGACCTTGCCGACAATGCCAAACTTGGGTGACAGGGCAAATTCATCGAGATCCTCCACTTCGTAGTTATCGACATTAATGCGCTGAAAGTCAGGGTCATCATTATCAGCTCGCAGACTGTAATAATCCAGGCGCAAACCGGGGATCAAGGTCAGCCGCCCATCAGCCAGTTCAATTTCATCCTGGACAAACAGGCCGCCGCGAAGGGTTTGGGTATCGGGAAAGGTCTTGTTGGGAAATTCCTCTCCAATGACAAACTTACTCACCGCGCCGGTCGTGAGATTGGTTAAGGTATTGTCCCGCTCGCGCACGGTGCTGGTCCGGCTCAGGTCAAAACCATAGGTGAGGCGATGTTTCCAATCTCCGGTAAAGAAGTTACTTTCTAGCTGGAGATCACCGCCCAGAATATCTTGATCGAACTTGTTTTCTTCATCCCGCAGGATTGGCGAAAACGTAGACCGAGGGCCTCTTGGGCCAAAGGTCGTTTCCTGGAGAATACCGCCCTGGGTGGTCTGCTCGGAAATGTCCGCATCCTGGTAGTAGAGGTTCCAGTGGGCGCGCTGGAGCCAGTTGCTGTCTTCATTTTCGTAGTTGTGGGTGAGACTGATGCGGCGGCGGCGCTTTTCGTCCTCGGTGTCGTAGCGATCGCGCTGCAAAAAAGCCAAGGGCCGACCGGGCGCAGGCTGCACGTTAAACGGCGTGCGCCCCAGTTCGTTGAGCAACTCAGTATCGGTATCCTCTGAGAAGAACTCTCCCGTGAGCTTGAACTGATTGCGATCGCCTGCTTGCAGCACCAGCTTGCCGAGCAAATTCAGCGAAGCCACCTCCTGGGGATTGATGTCCTGGTCAAAGTTTTCAAACTCCGAACCATTGCCCTGGCTGATGGACACCAACGCCTGGAAATCGCCCTCTTCCCCAGCGAGGGTGAAATTCTTATCTAGGGTATCGGTGGTGCTGTCATAGGTCAGCTTAGCGCTGGTGTAGAGGCTGTCATCCACCAAATCTAGAAAACCTTGGGGATCGCGAGTGGTAAAGGAAACCACGCCGCCGATCGCATCACTGCCATAGAGCGCCGAAGCCGCACCGCGCACAATTTCAATCCGGTCTAGGCCATCCAAATCCTGGAAATCCCGTCCTCGCCCCACATAGTTATCGGGAACGCGGATGCCGTCCTGCAAAATCAACACGCGGTTGCCGCCGATGCCGCGAATGTTAAAGCCTTGATTGCCAAAGCGGTTGGCATTGCGCCCCACTGAGACACCCGGCTCATAGCGCACCACATCACCAATGTCCCTGGCTCCCTGCTGCTCCAGGGTCTCCGCCTCCAGCACCGTAATGCTCCCGGCAGAGTCTTGCAGGGCGCGGGGGGTGCGGGTGCCCGTGACGGTGATGACAATGCCCTCGTTGGTCACCTCCACCGGCTCATCCGCGACGGGGGCAAGATCAGCCGCTTCAGCTTCGCAGTCCCCTAGCTTCTGCTGGGCCTCGGCAATGGCTTCGCTGTCCGTCGCTGTGGCAACCAGCTCCTCTAAGCGATCTAGCTCCTCTTGGGAACAGTTCTCTTCTTGAACTTCGCCCGATGCTTCGGGAGCCAAATCGGGAAGCTGAGCCAGCTTGCTAGCAGATATCCCTTCGGCTAAGGTTTTAAAGCGATTTGATTCTGTATCAGCTTCTGCGGCTTGGCTCGGACACCAGAGCAAGAAGGGAGACATAAAAGCAGCACAAACAAGAACCTTTCTCAATAAAATCTCAAAAAGACGCGAATCACGCTCAGACATGCTCAAACTCCTCACACAATCGTTAGAAACGGACTAAGAGCCGTGCCCTGCTTGGCTAGGGCATAGACGAGACCCGTGGTGATCAAAGCCCCCAGCCAAGCGCCGAAGGGCAGCCAGGCTGAAGAGGCTCCCAAGGAAATCAGACTCAAGGCCACCAAACCAGCACCAGACGAAACGCCCAGCACCGTCGGTCCAGCCAAGCTATTGCGCAACATGCCCTGGAGCAAGGCTCCGGCCATCCCCAGCGCTGAGCCTACAACTAATGCAGCCACAACTCTCGGCAAGCGCAGATCCCAAACAGTGGATATCGCCCGTCCAGCCTTACCCCAAACCAGAGCAGGGCTTGATGGCGATTGGGCAACTGACTGGCGAGAGCCTCTTCCCAACGCCAGCTCTCGCTCAGTTTCAGGCGGAGGTGAAACCATCATTCTTCCACCGCTCCTCTCTCAGATTGAGTTTCCGATTTCGCCGCCGTTGCCTGGGTCGCAATGCCTCTAGAAAAATGCGAGCCAGGGGAAAATTCAGATTTTGCCGCAGCAGGGTCACCGCCGAGGGCACATCGTCCTGATAGGTCTGCAAAACCCGGCGCAGGAGCGGTGCTTGACTGCGGCTGATGCGCAGCCAAAATATGAGGCGCTCGATGATGAGGCGATCGCCACCAGGGAAAACAAAAGCAGCGGCCCCATCACAACGCCGCCTGCGGCAAAGACAGTTAGCATGGCGTTCGGTTCAAGGTGTAAGTATCAAGACTGAGAGCAGCCTAGGTCTACTTGATATTCATTGTCAATAATTTTCTAAAAGCCGTCCCTGGGATTTTCAGCCCAAGCAGCGCCTTCGGCAGATCAGCGCAGAAAATGTATTTTGAATTACAAGCCGAAATCTTCAGCAACATTAATGTTCACCCTGAAAGAAGAGACCTCAGAGCGAAGCTTTGAGAGCTTAGGCTTTCAGCCATGAGCTGGGAGCTCCTTGCATTCCTGCATCAGATTCGCAATAATACGCACAGTCCAAATGATACCGATTACCAGCAAGAGTCTGCTTTCCGCTGATGAGCCTGTCCCCCGAATGTGCCCAGCAACAGGATCGCGAAGCCGCGAACGTGAAGAAAATCTTAGCCCTGGCGGCAGTGGGTTCTTTGGGAATTCATGGCCTGGCTTGTGCCATCACAACGCTTCTGCCTCGGCAGGTCACCGCACAGGAAACTCCGCCTATTGAGCTGCTCCTGGTGAGCGAACCAGAGGAAGCTTCCCCAAAGTTGGCAGAACCACTGGCGGTGGAAACCCCTGTGGCTATTCCTGAACCTACACCTGAGGATTTTGAGCTATCCGACAGCAGCCGTGAGTCCAGCTCTGACGTTTTGATGGTAGCGGCAAAGCTTGCGCCGGGGGCTCCTAAAGCGCCGGAACCGGCTTCGTCCGCTATGCCTGAATCGAACGCCCTGCCGAGCCCCAAGCTCGACTTGGATGATTAAATCTCTGGAAGTCCCTTATTCAGAGTTGCCAAACCGACGAGACTTAAGAGGTACTCTACTTTCGCGCTAGCCCCCAAACCCGCGCATCAATCTGTAGCTCAGAACCTCCTAAGAGTGTTAACATAAGAGGCTATACGGAACAAAATACAGAAGCTAAATCATGAGAGAACTAGATACACCAACTGCCATAGAGCTGCTCAATCAAATCATGGAATTTGAACTAGCAGGAGTGGTTCGCTACACTCACTATTCACTGATGGTAACTGGGCCCAACCGGATTCCCATCGTTGATTTCTTTAAAGGCCAAGCCAGCGAATCCCTCATGCATGCCCAAGAAGCAGGCGAAATCATTACAGGGCTTGAAGGTCACCCCAGCCAAAAGATCCAGACAATTGAAGAGACCAATCAACACTCTGTCAAAGATTTGCTCCAAGAAAGCCTAAACCACGAGCAACAGGCATTGTCACTCTACAAAGAGTTGCTCGGCATCGTTGAAAATGCAAGCATCTATTTGGAAGAGTTCTCCAGAACTAAGATTGGTCAAGAAGAAATGCACAATCTCGAAATTAAGAAAATGCTGCGTGACTTTAGTTAGAGCGTGGGCTTGTTGATCTTCAGATGAGAATTTTACCTACCTAGGGAACTCGTAACGAATTCCAGAACAATCGCAAGAAAACCGCGAACATCTATACCTATTCCAGCTTAGATTCAAGTTGAATCCAAGCTGGAATACTTAGTGGTGCAGAAAACTTTTTTGAGGCTTTTCCGAACAAACGTACTATAGTCTAAAACCTTGAATCCTCGTTAAATTTTTGGTTATTCTCAAGAAAAAGCTTTGTTGAGAATAACGAGTTTACTGGGCTTCAGGAGTTTTCTGCACCACTAAGGTTGATGCGTCTCACCGATAAACGGCTGGCTCGCAAGCGTTCCATCATCGAGACCATCATTGACCAACTCAAGAACATTTCCCAGATTGAGCATTCGCGCCATCGTAGCCCTGTGAACTTTTCAGTGAATCTCCTCTGGGGCTTAATTGCTTACTGCTGCCAACCCAAGAAACCCGCGCTGAACATTGATTTTGCGCTTCCTGCGGCCGAGTCTTAAACAGAACTCACGCTATGACCTAAGTTCAAAAATAAGTTGGGCCGATTTTCTTAGGGGACTTGGCTGAGAAGTAAGAATTCTTGAAAAATTGAAGTGTTGCCTAGAGCAAAAAAGGCTTGACAAAAAAAACAGCATTTTAGGATGATAGATATTCCTTGTTCGTTGATTTGGTAACCCTAAATGCAAGCCTGGTTTCGATCGATTCGACAGTTCCCACCCTTGGTTTGGCTGCCTTGGCTGGGGAATGTCTTTTTAGTGGTTGTTGGCCTTGTAACGTGGTTGACGCCCTATTCGTTGAGGGGACCATTGTGGACTGTCACACTGATTTCTCTGATTGTTGCACTGTTAGCTTATGTCCTGCGGAGACGGTGGAAACAAGCCTCTGTCAGAATGCTGCTTAATGTTAGCATATTCGTCTCTCTGCTCGCTCTTACTATCGCATTGTACCAGACCGTTATTCGGCACTTGCCCACAGGCCCTTTTGGGATGATTGATCTACTGGCGAGAGAGGAAGAAGCCAGTATATTTTCTCCAGATAGACAGAGATCTTTTTCACTGGGTTGCCGCTCTGGCGTATGGGATGGACCATATCGTTATCGGCTCTACACCAATAGGGTATTTATTTTTCACAAACAGGTGTCTGAGTTTACTTCAAGGCGATCATGCTTCGAGCTTTCTCAATTCAGTTTTGAATGGATTGATACTCAAAGAGTTGTTTGGAATGATTCTTCGAGAACTCCGGTCTCTGGCTCGTTTCAGGTTGATTAACTAACAGGATGCTATTGTCTAGATGATTTCGTTATTGAACTCATATGATAACAATTATGAGAAGATTTTGATTGCCATCATTATCCGCCCTTCACGCAAGGCGGCTTATGCTATAAGTCATTGAATTTCTGTCAATTGTATAGTTTTTTCTAAACATAAAACTCAGGGTCTTCAAGGATGAATTTCTTGTTTTGAAATCATTCCTTGTTGTGATTTTCAGTGTAATTTTGATTGGAGATTTTTGTTATGCCTGCGACCCCAGGAACTGTCGAAAGATTTATTGAGCTGGTGAGGGGTATTGAATCAATCTACCCGACTTGGTCAGCCGCAAGATTAAACGATGAGCTTAGGGTTCTAGGTGGATATGGGGGTGGAAACTTCGCAATTGCTTTAGGTGATCCACGACCCTTCAGCACCTTGTTAACTGATTTAGGAAGTGCTAATTCTTCCTTGTCTTACAAGAATATATTGCTGGAACTCAAAGGTTATATGAAGCATGGTTTTAGTAATGGGGTTGAAACTGGCGTTGTTAAGGATGCTCGTGGAGTCAATGTTGCCATAGGCCATGTTATCACTGGCATTGCAGGGGGTATCAAGAATTCAAACCCAGCCCCTGGATTGCCACCAGGATTGCAGAAGGTTCCAACCATGACCTTAACAGGTGACCTTGGACAAACGGCAGCTAAGCGAGTCAATGGATTAAATCCACGATTAGGAGCTTCTGCTCCAGGTCAATTTGGCGGGGTTGGTTCTGAGGCAACGGCTGCGGAACTCGTGGGAGATGTAGACGGGATGCTCTTGGGAACTTACCTCTATGGCACTCCCCAAGGTCAAGCTTTGAGAACTCGCTTGACCCAAATCCTGGTACGCCCAATGCATTAAAGCTAAGTTCTTTCCTGAGCGAATATTATTTCCCTTGGCAAAATACAGGCATTACCATGGGTATTTCCTCGGGCAATGGGGGCAATCCAACGGAACTGAGTGCTCAATCAAGGTTTAGCCGTTTCTCAGAGATTTATTGGTCTAAAGATTCATCAGGACTAGCAAAATTTCGCTGGAATACAATCAATCAAACTGTCAAATTTAATGAGTACTATGGCCGTCTGAATCAAGGTACAGAATATAGTGGCCCTGATGTAGGTGACTCAATTGCTTCCAACGGGATCTTTGAACTCTGGATTGAACAGCAGATTAATCAAGCTCCAACAACATTTAGCACTGGTAATACCAATTCTAATAACTTGATCGGTACAGCATTTGGCGATGTAATATTTGGCAATGCTGGTAATGACATCATCACAGGTAATGATGGCAATGATGTACTAAAAGGTGATGACGGCAGTGATTCCCTTAATGGTGGGAATGGCAGAGATATTTTGATTGGTGGCTTGGGTAATGACACAATCTCCGGTGGAAATGGTGATGACATCCTATTTGGCGGAGCGGGGAATGACGTACTTAACGGTGGAGAAGGAAATGACTCCTTTGTATTTGACGTAACCTTAACCCAGGGGGGACTCGACACCATCAATAACTTTCAAATCCTATCTGACAAGATTGTTCTGGTTAATCAAGTACCAGGATTTGATGCCAACATATCCCTTCAATCGAGAAATCTGAGTTCACTCGTCGAAACAACAGTAACTCTGCGTTTGGCTGACAATTTGACTTCAGCAATTGCGAAGGTTTTCTCACCTTTTCAACTTCAAAAATCTGACTTTATCACTTATACAAATTGGGAGGTCTAATTAACGTCAGTTCTGGATAAGGAAAGGTAGAGAAGCTTAAGCTGAAACTAACTAAAAACTCCAGCGCTTCTCTACCCATGCCTAGCTGAGAAGACCTGTTCTGTGACGTCGATGACTTTTGCCAAGCGTTTGAGCCTCAGTGGCATCAGCGCTTACTGGGTCATGGTTTGAAGATGCGAAAACGCGATGGACAACTCAGCCTAAGTGAGAGGATGACGATCGCCATTGCCTTCCATCTCCAGGGCTATCGAAACTTTAAGACCTTCTACACCGAGCATGGTTCTCCTTCAGTGGCAGCAGCGAGGATATTCGTGGCGCGATCGCCCAGCTCAAAGCCATCCCAGGACTCCCCCTCAATCTCATCGGCTCGGCCTCCTACTTTGATGCGATCTGGGGGCGCTAGTCAGGGGCGCTAGTTGAGAGCGCTAGTCAAGGGCGCTAGAAAGGGGCGCTAGAAGGGATTGGTCACACCATCTGCGCTGCTAGCCAAGCGGGAGCCTG
>JAAUQQ010000412.1 GCA_012032745.1 Synechococcales cyanobacterium RM1_1_8 | reverse complement strand
GGGAGAGGGACTCCGATCCGGCTCCCCCTTCTCCATCTGATGGAGAAGGGGGTGGGGGATGAGGTCGGCTTAGGCTAGTACAGAAACTTACGCCTCGCTGTACTAGGGCGATCGCCAGAGCTGCTGCACCACGGACCAGCGAGAAATCTCCCAGTGGTCAATGTGGGAGCAGATTTTGCCCTCGCCATTGAGCTGCATTTCCGTCCAGCCGGGAATCGCCAGGCGAGGCCGCCAGGGCAGGGGTGTCGTCCAGGCCAGGGTCCAGCGGGTGGTGATGCGATCGCCCTGCTGTTGAATGTCATGGAGATCGAGCTGGGGCTGCTGAAACCAGCGCTGGATGAAGCCGATCATGTCGCGATAGCGCTGCACCCCCCGGAACTCGGTCATGGGATCTTTGAAATAGACATCCTCGGCGTAGAGGTCGTAGCGTTGGTCCGCAGGGAAGCGGGCATAGTCGGCCCGAATCAGGGCCAGTAGGTCAGCCATGGTGGGTAATGCTGGGGTTAATGCTGGGGAGAGCGTTTGGATTGAAAAGCGTGTTAATGCTTGGGAGAACCGGTCACCGATCGCACCCGATAAATGGGACGGTTCTGGGATTCATGGTAAGTGCGCATCATCAATTCCCCCAGCAGGCCAAAGCAGAGGAGCTGGACCCCGCCCAGGATCAAGATGGCGACCAGGGTGAGCAGGGGGCGATCGCCAATCGCCGCCCCCGAAAGCTTCAGTATCGTCAAATAGAGCCCCAGGGCAAAACCGGCCCCGATCGACAGCAGCCCCGCCACCCCAAAACCATGCATCGGCTTGGTCAAAAACCGCTTCATAAAGTAGATCGTCAACAGGTCCATGATCACGCGGACCGTGCGACCCAGGCCGTATTTGCTCTGGCCAAACTGGCGGGCATGGTGCCGCACCGGCATCTCCGTAATGCGTGCGCCTTCCATGAAGGCCAGGGCGGGCAAAAAGCGATGCAGCTCGCCATAGAGGTTCATATCCGCCACCAACTCCGAGCGGTAGGCCTTGAGCGAACAGCCATAGTCGCGGATTTTTACCCCCGTGACGCGACCGATCAGCAAATTGGCAATTTTGGAAGGCAGCAAGCGGGTCAGGGCAGCATCCTGGCGATTTTTGCGCCAGCCGCTGACCATGTCATAGCCTTCGTTGAGCTTGGCCAGCAGCAGGGGAATGTCCGCCGGGTCATTCTGCAAATCCCCATCCAGGGTAACGATCGCATCCCCCACAGCATAGTGAAACCCCGCAGCCATGGCGGCGGTTTGGCCATAGTTGCGGCGCAGGATCACTGCCTTGAGGTCGCTGCGTTCTGTGGCGAAGCGCTGGAGCAATTCCACGGTGCCATCGCTGGAGCCATCATCGACCAAAATCATCTCGTAGCGGAGGCCAGCGCTGCGGACCGCCGTGGAAATTTGATCGATCAGCAGGGGCAGGCTGTCGATTTCGTTATAGATCGGCACGACCACGGATAGGTCGAGGAGATTTTCGGAGCGAGCGGCGGCGGTGTTGAGGCTGGGCGGGGCGAGGCGAGATGCATCCATGGCGGGGTGTCGAGGGGGAGGGTGGTGGTTGGAGTCTGTTGCAGTTTAGGGCTTGCGGGCGGAAAACTCGGGCGAACTGCGGAAGCTCTGGGTGACCCGGCCTGCACCGCGAAACAGGCGGTAGTAGGCGCGGCTGACGGCGGGGGCGGGGGGGCGATCGCTGAGCTGATCCACGGCGATGCCATTGCGGCCCATGTCCTTGCCGGAGCTGTGGAGATAGCGGCCTGGCCCAGGTAGAGACCGACGTGGGTGGCCTTGGTTTTGGCCTGATCCTGGACCTCAGTATTGGCCTCCCGAGGACCGAAAAACACCAGGTCTCCCGGTTCTAGCTTGGATAAATCAACCTCTGGCTCGGCCCGATCTGGATCCAGCCCTGGGCGATGGACCGCCAGGGGGTCGAGAAAGGCCTCCTGCTGATAGGCATCGCGGGGCAGCCAAATGCCCTGGGAGGCAAACGCTGCCTGCATCAGGCCTGAGCAATCATAGTGGGGAGCCAGGGTGCCCCCCCAAAGGTATTCATTTGGCGTGGCCAGGGCCGCCAGCCCAAAGGCAATGACGGCGGGGAGCCGCGCCGCGATCGCCCCTCGATCCAACGGCTCCAGCGCCGGAGCGGGGGCGATCGCCCCCTGAACCCTGTCCCAATCCTCCCGCCGCAGCCAGCCCGGATAGTCATCTTCCCCCAGGCGCACCCGCAGCGCCCGAGGCTCAATTTCCTGCTGGGCCTGGATCTCCAGCGCTGGGTTTAGCTGCGACTCGACCCGAAAGCGCCGTCCTGGAGCCACCTGGGTCGTCAAGCTGTCCGAATCCGCTGCGCTGTAGAGATTGATCCCTGCCAGGGCGACAAAGTCTTGGTTGGGGGATTGTAGGAGCTGCGATCGCGCCGCTTCCCAGCCCAGTCCTGCTCCAACCTGTCCTACTCCAACCTGTCCTGCTCCAACCATGGCCCCAACCTCCTATTCTTGACAGCCTGTTTGGGTTCTTGACAGCCTGTTCTGGGCTATTCTCCCAGAGCCTTGGGCATGGGCTGCCGCATCAGCGCCCGCCGCCGAAACAGCGCACAGACCACATCCACCGCCTCATCCTGCCAATAGGGAACGATCGTGCCATCGGCGGGCAAGCGCAGGCGATCGCGACAGTCATACAATTCCATGGGCCGCTGCTTGCCATCGACGCTGACCCGTGCCTTGTACTCCCAATAGCGTTTCGCACTGCGCTTAATCCGCTGAATACAGACCTCATGGCCATTGGCCTGGCGGCAAGTCGCCATCGCCCCAGCGGGCGGCGCTGCCCAGCCCCAGCAGGCCAGGGCGATCACCAAGGCGATCGCCAGCCCCGGCCCGCTCATCGCCAGCCGTTTCCCCATCCCCGTCACCCAAACCGCCCAGTCAAATCGCCCAGTCACCTATCACCAATTACCCATGGCCTAAATGCTCGATTGCCGATCACCCATCACCGATGATGGATCACCCTCCACCAGCCTACACCACGGAAATCAATGCCACCCCCATCACCATGATCCCGGCTCCCAGCAACCGCGATCGCAACCCCTCCTCCCCCCAGCACAAACACCCCCAGCAACACCGCAATCAAGGCACTCATGCGCTTCACCGCGATCACCTGGGTCACGGGCACCAGCGTCAGCGCCGCCATCTGGAAGCCCACCCCTGTGGCATTGAGCAACCCGGTCAGGCCCAGCCGCCGCGCCTCGGGCAGGGCTTCTGCCAAGCCGCGCCAGCCCCGACGCATCGCCAGGGGAAACATCGCCGCCGAAATCACCGTGAACAGCGTGATCGCCCAGGCAAGGGGCGAAGAGTTTTGCACGCCGACCTTATCCACATTGGCTGTGATGCTCCAAATGAACGCCACCGCCAGCATCATGCGACTGCCGGAGTTGGTGCGATCGCCTTAAACGGTGCCCAAACCGACTGCCCTGAGTTGGTTTGCAAGTTCAAAACATAGGACCCGCCAATCAACAGCAACACCCCAACTGCATCGCCCCAGGTGGGATATTCCTGCACAATCAGCGGCGAGGTCACCAGCATAAACAGCGGCGTCAGGGTCACCAGGGGCACCGTCAGGGACAGGTCCGAGGATTTGATGGCGCGGGTATAGAGCCAAAAGGCAATGATATTGAGGCTGCCGCCCAGCAGCACCGCCTCGCCATAGCGGGGGCCAAAGCTGGGGATGCCGGTGGTGAGCAGCAGGACCGGGACCAGGGCGATCGCCCCCACCGCCGTAAAGGCCCAGATCACCACATATTCATCGACGGTTTTGAGGCTTTGCTTGCTGGTGAGGTCTTTGAGGGCCTCGCAGCAGGCGGTGATGCTGGCAAAGAGAAACCAAATCAAGGGCGGGTCAGAAGCGATCGCTCTGCCAGGTGGGGGCGCTGGGGTTTATTGTCTCCCAGGTCACTGGACTTCGCACCTGTTTAGAAATACTGGAGGGGCA
>JAAUQQ010000411.1 GCA_012032745.1 Synechococcales cyanobacterium RM1_1_8 | reverse complement strand
GCCATCGCCGACGCGGGGAGTCATCGGGATTTGCTGGCGCGAGATGCTTATGTCTTTGCGCGGCTGTGCAATGTCGAATCTGTCCGCTTGGACGAAAGCGCTCCGGCCAAGTCCGCCACGCTGGTATCGGGTGATGTGACGCTATACCTGCCGCTGGAAGATTTGATCGACATTGCGGCGGAACGGACGCGCTTGTCAAAAAGAACTCCGATAACCTTGTTGGCGCAGATTCAGAGCAGCCAGAAGCAGCTGGGCAACGAGAATTTTGTCAACAAGGCCGCGCCGGAGGTGGTGCCAGCGGCGTCCGTGGTAGGTGATGCTTTCGCTGGCATTACCGCTGGCCAGGGAAGCGTCCAGGAGCTGATCGCCGCTGTCTAGGATGCCGTTTTGGTTGCTGTCGCGAAACAGCCGCAGGTCCGCATCGTTTCCGGCGCTAATGTTGTTGAGCGAGAGATTTATGGTGTTATCGCTGCCCAGGGAAAATTCAAAGACATCGTTGGGGTCAGCTGGGGTGAGGCTGTAGTTGCTGAGGGCGATCGCGCTGCTGCCTAACTTGCCGAGGTTGTAGACCGCTGCCAGGTCGAGATCATAGCTGGCAGCGCCATTGCCGGTGTCCCAGCGTTCCACCTGGGCAAAATACGTGCCCGCCGTGGCGACGTAGTCGATGATGTCGCTGGCATTGCCGCCGTTGAGCGATCGCGCCACTTCTTGATCATCGGCATCAAAAATGCCATTGCCGTTGCTGTCGCGGAACAGGCGCAGGTCCGCATCGTCGCCGGTGCTGATGTTGTGGAGATTGAGCTGGAGGTCGCGATCGTTGGCGATCGTAAACTCAAACACATCGGTCGGATCCGCAGCGGAGAGGCCAAAGCTGTCGTAGCCCACAATGGCACTGCCCAGGGGCGTCCCCAGACCATAGATGGCAGACAGGTTTAGGTCATATTGCACATCGCCGCTGCTGGTTGTCCAGCGCTCCACCTGGGCAAAATACGTGCCCGCCGTGGCGCTGTAGTCGATGATGTCGCTGGCATTGCCGGGGTTGGTCGAGTTTGCGACTTCCTGGTCCCCCGCATCGAAAATGCCGTTGCCGTTGCTGTCGCGGAACAGCCGCAGGTCCGCATCGTCCCCCGCGCTGATGTTGTTGAGGTGGAGCTGAATGGTGCGATCGTTGAGAATGTCAAACTCAAACACATCGGTCGGATCCGCTGCGGAAAGACCAAAATTGTCATAGCTGACCGTTTGGCTGCTGAGGGCTGCATCCAGACTGTAAATTGCAGACAGATCCAGGTCATAGCGCACTGCGCCACTGCTGCCCGGCCCATAGCGCCGCACTTCGGCAAAATACGTGCCCGCCGTGGCGCTGTAGCGAATCACATCGTTGGCATTGCCGCTGACACCGGAAGAGGCCACGAGCAGATCGCCGCTGTCCAAAATGCCGTTGTTGTTGCTGTCTCGGTAGAGCAGCAGGTCCGCATCGTCGCCCACACTGATGTTGTGGAGGTTGAGCCCGAGGGTACGGTCGTTAGCCAGGCTAAATTCAAAAATATCGCTTGGGTCGGTCGGTGTGAGACTGAAGTTATTAAAGCTAACGATATCGCTGCTGAGAGCACTGAGATCAAAGTTAGACATCTTACATTCCTCGAAGAGAAAGCTGGGGAGAGTCCCTACGTCTTTCTTTGTCCGAGGAAAATAAATTATTCACGCTGAATTAGAATATACGCAAAAAAAGCGGCTTGAAATGACTGAAAGCCGCTTGGGTTCTGAATTTAGTTTAGATAAAAATCTTTTCGCTACCCGGCGCGATCGCGGTTTTCCGCTAGGACTGTTCTGGATTCAGAGGTAGCAATCCAGCAGACCCGGAGCGATCGCCGCCGCTGCGGGCAAATGCTCCAGGGCAAGCCGCCCCCTAGGCCACCAGCGGAGCGAGGCACTGCCAGGCGATCGCCACCATCGCCGCCAGGGCGACCACATAGGAGAGGGATCTCAAAGGCCCAATGCCAGCAATGTAGAACAGCCCATGGGCAATCCGCGCTGCCAAAATCACAATCGAAGCCGTGGCCGTAGTGTCATTTGCAACTCCCATCACCTGAGCAACCAAGATCACAACCGCAATCATGGCCAAGTTGTCATGGTGGTTGCGCTGGACGCGATCGGCCCGGCCCACCCAATCGGGCACCTCGGGCTGGGTTTCACGGTTGCCCATGGCCCAGCCCAGGCCTGCCACGGAGGCGCGGCCCAGGGCTGGAGCATGGTTGAGGGGAATGGACCAGAGGGCCAGCAGGAGTAAGCAGGTCAGATCAGTCGTCATGGGTTCGCAGAGCAAAAACGTTCTCATTTTAGGATGAATGCCTATGCCTTGCCTGGCTCGTCAGTCAACGGCCTAGGGATTCCCCCATGACACCTACCTCATGATGTCTTCTGGTCATGTCTTCTGGAGCACATCGTTTTGTCCAAAGCAAAGATTAGGCTTAGGGAATGTTAGGGAATTCGCCAAAGCCAGCGATCCTACAGACTCAAACAAACAAATAGGTTAGACCACGAAACACTTTCAGACCACGAACACTTTCAGACCACGAACACTTTCAGACCACGAACACCCTCCAGTTAAAAGCAATTTCAACATGTTCCACTCATTTCGTAATGCTGGGGGCGGCTCCCTGGTCGCAGCCCTTCTCCTTTCAACCTTGCTCGTGAGCTGCGGCGACCAGCCCAGTGCTCCAGAAGATGCAGCCAGCTCCCAGGCCAACAGCGCAACGACCAGCAGCGAAACGCCTGCCGCTGAAGGCCCCAGTGAACAGTTTAATGCCCCAAAGGAAACCGATATCGCGGAGGGTGGCCTGAAGGAAGAGGATCCCACTGCAACGATCGCCAATGCGACGATCAATGCCAGCATCGAGGTGGAAGCCCAGAGTCTCTCCCAGGGAGCTGTGCTGATTGATGGGGCCAGCGTTCCGGAAACGGGCTGGGTCGTCATCCATGAAGGCTCAGCGACAGGAGCCGTGCTGGGACAAAGCCAAGTGTTTGGCGCACTCAACCCTCGCATTCGCATTCCCCTCAGTAAAGAAGTTCCCGCTGGAGCCGAACTCTATGCGGGCCTCTATGAGGATCTGGGTACGGCTAATACCTATGAACCGGGCACGGACAAGCCATTCACGGCGGCGGGAGCTCCGGTGGGGGCCGCCTTTAAGATTGAATAGGTCGGATTGCTAGAGCCTGGCCAAACGCGGGACAGCCTGGGGAAAAATCGAACGAAAGCCGGATTTGCGCTGGGCGATCGATTCGGACGCGTTTTCCCACAGGCTTTGGTAAAAGAAGAAGGAAACGCCCAGGCCCTCTGCCTGGGCGGCTCTAGCCTGCCGCTGGATCTGGTCGATGGAAATGCGGCGATCGCGCAACCCTGCCAAGATACCAATCCCGGTGGGAATATGCTGCTGGGCCTCGCGCACCTCAGGGCGGCGCAGATCGGCGAGGAAATCTTCATGGTCCATCCGATAGGCCTGGACGATCAGCTCATCCACCAGCCCCCGGCGCATCCAGGTGCGCCAATCCTGGAGATAGTGGCGATGGGCAAAGTCGTATTGATTGGGGGCGATGGAAACAATCAGCTCTGGGTTGACGGCCTTGACGGCGCGGTGGATCCGGCTCAGGGCCGTGGTGAGCTGGTCCGCCCGCCATTGGCTCCATTGGGCATCGCTGGCCTGACTGGGCAGGGGTCGCCCGGTTTCGTTCTGGTAGCGCGATCGCGTCTGGGCATCGTAACCAAACGTCCGGGGCAGGGAAAAGTGATCATCAAACTGAATACCATCGACATCGTAGCGGCGGACCAAATCCACCACCAGACCACCCATCAGCGCCTGAACCTCCGGCTTGAAGGGATTTAGCCAGGCCATGGTGCGGTGGTGGCGCTGCTCCGTCTGTTCCCCCTGGCGCTGTTCGCTCAGCCAATCGCCATGGGCCAGGGCCAGCTCCGATTCGGGGGGGAACCATGAAACCATATT
>JAAUQQ010000029.1 GCA_012032745.1 Synechococcales cyanobacterium RM1_1_8 | reverse complement strand
CCCACCCCTCAACCCTTCCCCCGCTAACCCCCACCGCCATGGACTAGCGTCACCGATTCAATCCCGCCTTCGGCCCAGACCGATTTGCCAGCAACCGATTTGCCAGTCACCGATTTGCCAGTCACCGATTTGCCAGTCAATATCTTGGTCATGGTCCACGGCATCAGCCCGGAGCCCTTGCCCTTCTCCCCCGAGCCGATGTATGGGGCGTTTTGGCGATCGCTCCAGTGCCACCAGCCAATCCTGGGCGATCGCTTCCCCCAGGGCTACATCGGTGTGAGTTGGGGCCAGGAATTGCCCAAGCCGGGTCGCCCTCCCCTGATTGACCTACGGCCCGATCAATGCCTCACCCGCGCCCAAAACTTTATCAACCAGCGCACCAGCTACGAGCAGATCAAAGCGGCTCCGGATCCTAATAGCAAGCTGCTGGAATGGGGGGGCGATCGCAGCATCGATTTTCCCTGGTACAGCCCCATCGTGCGCGGCCTGGTGGCCAACCTGCGAGAGCAAACGCTAATTCAGGGCGTAGGCGATGCGATCTACTACTGCTCCCGAGATGGCGAGTTTTACATTCGACGGGCGGTCTATGGCCAGGTGCTCAGCCAGCTTGATGACTATTTGGAGGCCAAGGAGGTGCGCCTACATCTGATTGGCCACAGCCTGGGGGTGACCCTCACCCACGATTTTCTCTACGGTCTGTTTGCCCCCAACCATCGCCCGGACTACTACCGCCAAGCGGAAGAGGCCAACGCTCTGCGGTTCGAGCGCTGGCGCGCCAAGGCAGAGCGCGGCGAACTCAAGCTGGGCTCCCTCACCAGCATGGCCTCCCAACTGCCGCTGTTCGCCCTGCGTAGGCAAGTGTTGGTGGACCAACTGGCGGCGGGACAGTTGCTTGATGGCCAGATGATAGGCCTCCGGCCAGATGTGGAGCCCAGGCCAGGCCAGCCAGATCGGCATCCAGAGGCTGCGCTCAGTCCAGACACTGCGCTCAGTTCAGGGGGAGGATCGATGCAGGCCATCCAGTGGCAGCTCTTCTACGATGTGGACGACCTGCTGGCATTTGGCACGAGGCGGTTGTACGACCAACCTAGCCGGATTCGCGAAGTCCAGGTGGATACGGGCGACAACCCCGCCAAGGCCCACGTGAACTACTGGGAAAATCGGCAGGTGATTGCCCAGACCGCAGCGCTGTTGCTGGCAACGACAGCCTGAGCTGGCCAGACGGCACTGACTGCATGTACTGGCTGCATGTACTGACTGCATGTACTGACTGCATGTACTGACTGCATCGGGGATTCGTTCAATCTCACATCTCATCCTCCTGCCAAGCCTCGATCTCAAACAGCGACAGTTGTCCTGGGACTGGCGTCGATGGCTGGCGGCTTTTGCGGCGGCCTGATCTTTGGTGTGAGCGGTTCTGGCGTGACTGGACATTGCCATGGGCAATCAGCCAGGTGCGTAGCTGCTTGGCTTGGCGATCGCCCAACCCCTCCACCTCCAAGGCCGGGGGGAAGAGCCTCAGGTTCGGCAGCTTGGCCCAATTTAGGGCAAAGGCTAACCCTTGCTGGAGCTGGCTGGCTGGGCGATCGCCCCCAAAGGGCGTACAGTCCTCCGGCAAGCCTGCCAAGTGGGGCGTAATCTGGCCGTGGAGCAGTTGCTGCCGCTGCTGTTCAAGCTGCTTGACCCGGCCCTGGCGGGCGGCCTTATAGTCCAAAATCGGAGCTGGATAGCCGTTCACCAAGGGCGGCCTGCCCAGCTTGGCGACGGGCACCTCGGCCAGCTCAGGCAGCCAATGTCGGATGAACTGGCCCTCGGGATCGCAGCGATCTACGGCGGCCTGCTCCGGGTTATAAATTCGGGTCCAGGTCTTGTTCAAGCAATGGGTCACCCCCGCCTGCATGGCCCATTGGTAATGATCGATGGGGCAATCTCCATCGATCAGGTGCTGCATAAAGTGCAGCGCACCGTAGCGCCAATCCATGCCCAGGAGATTGCTCAAAAAACTGGCATAGATGGCGCGACTGCGAAAGTTCAACGCCTTCCAGCCCCCCGTACCCATTAGGCAGCGGGCAGCGGCATCGACGATGGGAAAGCCAGTGCGCCCCTCGCGCCAGGCATTGTAGAGGGCTTCATCAAATGTCCACCCCTGCTCGAAGCTGCGGTAGAGCGATCGCAGCTCCAACTGGGGCAAATAGCGAAAGCGCTGGGCAAAGCCACTGCCCCAGCGCAGGCGAGCGATGAGCTGGCGGCGGCTACGCTGCACCCGCAAATCCGGGCTGTCGCCCAGCAACTGCTCGGCTAGCTGATAGGCCTCACGCATCGAGATCGCGCCGAATTTGAGGTGGGGACTGATCCCCGTGGTCACTTCTGCACCGGGATAGGAGAGCTGCCAATAGTAGCGATCGCTCTTCTGGGCTGCAAACTCCGCCAGCAACCGCCGCGCCGCAGCGGTTCCAGCCGGGGGCTTGGGCTTGTGGACATCCGGCACCAAACCCAGCGCCGCCACAGAGGGAATCGCCTCGCTAGCCAGCTCCTGGGGCACTGCTATCTGGCTCGGCGTCGGCACCAGGGGCTGACGCACCTGGTCGAACCACAGCGTCCGATAGCCAGGATAAGCCATCAGCTCGCCACTGCCCGCCACCGGCTCAAACCAGCGAATACGCATCTGAGCAGCAGCTAATGCCTGGTTCAGTTGGGCATCGCGCACCCGCCCATAAATCCGTTCATAGTCGAGGTAGGCATAGATGCCCTCCGCCTGGGTCTCGCGCACCAAATCGGGCAGCAGTTGGCAGGGATCGCCCGATCGCAAAATCAGCCGTCCGCCCCGCTGGCGCAGGTCTTGGTCCAGGCTACGCAGACAACCCAGCATAAACTCTACCCGAGCTGGAGAGCCCTCTGGATGATGAAGCAGGGCATGGTCAAAAATAAAGACTGGCACCACCTGCCCTCGCATCGCTGCCCGGTAAAGCGGGGCATGATCCGTGATGCGCAAATCTCGACGAAACCAAACTACGGTAGTCATGCACCTGTTCGCAGCAAGCTGTGCTACCCCTAGCTCAGATATTTAAGTATTGTTACATGATATTGCAGGAGAGGGGTAGCTCCTCATCTTCAGCCCCGTTTGATGCAACTTGTTTTTAAGCTTGAGATCGCGACTGCATTCACCGAGCCATACCCCACAGATCGCTGACCAGGCTGTGCCTGCCCATTTCACCCCCCATTTTCCCGCCTCTCCCACCGCTGGATTGTTCTATGCAAACTCCCAAAAACTACCGTCTGGCCTGCACCCTCACCTTTGGAGACATCTACGGGCAAATCATCATCTGGCTGATTGTGATCTTCCTTAGCTTGGCCGCTGCCCTGGCGCTGATGGGAGCCGGAAGCCCGGTTTATGCCCTGGCCACCGTTGGCCTGATCTTGGTTCTTTCCCTGCCGTTTTTGCTGTTCGCCTTTGTGACGACGCTGCTCAACAATCTGGAAATCCGCAGCATCGATTCCAGTTTCCAGACCTCGGAGCCTAAGATGGAGATGACTTCCGACGGTACGGTTCAGCCCGCAGCTTGAGGGTCGGTGTTTGAAGCCAACAGCTTAAGGATCAATCTGGGCTTCAGCAAAGGGGCGAGAAGCTCTTGGATAATGCCTTGAGAACTTCATCTTAAGAACTTCATCTTGCTGCCATGGGGCGATCGCAATACCTCCTAATTACAGGTGTCGCGATCGCCCCATCTCTATGCGGTATCAAGGTAAATGGATCGGCAAAATAGATGCTCCGATCTCCTCACAATGGAAGTGATATTGCAGGTGACCGAGGCATTGATCTAGGAGCTTGGCTGGGCTGTCGAGACGACTCGGGGTGGAGAACGGAATGTAGGCAGAATGTAGGAAAAACTCCGGCGAAATTGAGGTAATTAGTAACAAAAGGTACATCCAATTGGGCATTCTAGGCGAGAAACCTCAGGCATAAGCCTGGCTGTCCACAGCGGTGCTGATTGAATCCGCTTGCAAAGCATCGGAAAGTTCTTAAAATTTAGCTGTGGCTATTACGAAATCTCCGCAAGGCCATGGGGCCATGGTGTGAATGCCATGGTGTAAATGTCATGGTGTAAATGTCATGGGGTCGGGCGTTCCTTTCATGGCTGTTTCAACGTTATCTTCACGGATGGCGTATCTGCAAACGTGACTGGTGTGCCAGCGTGACCCTGGGTTCAGGCGCAGCGGTCTCTCGATCATTAGAAATGGGTGTCTATGTTACTAACAGAGCTGTCTGCACCAGCGCCAGCCATCTGCAAACTGTTGATGGAGCGTCGTCAGTACCGGACTTGCCACATTCGCGTGCCCGACCTAGAGCAACATCTCAGCGCCATCCAGACGGGGGAAGGGGAGTTCTACAGCTTCTACCGCGTCTTTCCCGAATCCGCCAAGCTGCTGACGGTGGTGGCAAAGCTGGGCAATCGGGGCGATCGCATGGCCATCACCCCATCCCCCAAGGGATATACCCTCTGGGTCCATGAACCCGATGCCAGCGCACTTTCAAGCCCTGGCCTGGCCCGCAAGGCCCAACTGGCCCAGGAGGCGGTGGCCGATGTTCGCTTTCTGTCAGCCCAGGCGATTTACTATCCCTGTATGATCGAATTGCCTTCGGGGCGCAAATATCTCTCCCTGGCGATCGATGGCGGTTTCTATCGGTTCTTCAAGCTAGAGCAGGACTTTGGGCGGGTGGTGAACGTGGCGGGGCGGCTCTCGCGCCAGGGCTCTGAGGTGCTGATTGCCACAGCCCAGGGCGTTTTAGAGAAGGTGGTCCAACATCTTGACCCCAAGACCCTCCAGGGTATTGAAGATGGCTATGTGATCTGCCTGTTCGAGCCCGATGCCAGATTGGCGGTGCTGGACTGAGCTGCGGGCCAGAGTCGGCGGGCCAGAGCCGGCGGGCCATCCACCGCCCCTCAGATGCCAGTAAGCTAAGGTGGCCGGTTGAAAATGCAACGGTTCTCCAAAGGCAGAGGGATTCTTTTTGTACGGATTGCTCAATTTACACAAGCCAGCGGGCTGGACATCTCATGACTGCGTGGCGCGGGTGCGTCGCCTGCTGGGCACCAAGAAAGTGGGCCATGGCGGCACCCTGGACCCAGCGGCAACCGGAGTTTTGCCGATCGCCGTGGGCAAGGCGACGCGGCTGCTGCAATATTTGCCGTCGGACAAGGCCTATGTGGGGCGCATCCGCCTGGGGCTAGTGACGACGACGGATGATTTGGAAGGGGAGCCCTTGCAGGAGCGCGATGCCAGCGGGGTGACGCGATCGCAGCTCGAAGCCCTCCTGCCCCAGTTCACCGGCCCAATCTGCCAAATCCCCCCCCGCTACAGCGCCATCCAAGTCGAAGGCCAGCGGCTCTATGACCTGGCCCGCCAGGGCAAAGCCTTTGACGTGCCGATGCGCCAGGTAGTGGTTCACAGCATTGAGCTGGGCGATTGGCAAATGGAAGCCTCGTCCAGCGGGAGTCGAGTCGAGGCAGAGTTGGCGATCGCCTGCGGTCCCGGCACCTACATCCGCTCCATTGCCCGCGACCTGGGGGCAGCCCTGGGGGTGGGGGGCTGCCTAGCCAGCCTGATCCGCACCCGCAGTTGTGGGCTGGCGCTGTCCCAGGCGATTGGTTTGGAAGACTTGGAGGTGGCGATCGCGGCGGGCCGCTTTAAACTGCTGGACCCGGTGATCGTCCTGGGCCACCTGCCGGAAATTGTCCTGTCTCCAGACCTCGTCCGGCGCTGGCACCACGGACAGCGTTTATCCCTAGAGCGCCCGGTTACGCCCGAGCCCCAGCGCGTGGTTGATCCAGCAGGAACCCTCCTGGGCATCGGCGAACTCCAGGCCGGAGAGCAAGGCAGCGCAGTGCTGTCGCCCAAGCTCGTCCTCTAGGCCAATAGGTCGCTGGATCCAAAGCTGAGCCCAAACCCTACAAAAACCGCTTCAGCGTGCCCTTCAGCTCCTGTCAGGCGAATAGCGTTGGCGGGTGCTCCACCAGAATATGCGAAGCAACTTGCCTCACAGCTAGCCTGCCATAATGAAGACTGGCGCTGGCTGAGTTGAGCTTATGATTGCTGTCAAACAACCTGAATTCATGACCGTGGAGGAGTACCTCGAATGGGAGCCCCTTCAGGAAATACGCTTCGAGTATTCCGGCGGGCAACTCTACGCCATGGCGGGGAGTACCATTCCCCACAATGATTTGGCTTTAAATCTATACACCGCTCTTAGACCCCATGTTCGTCAGAAAGGCTGTCGGATTAATGTTTCTGATGTGAAGGTCGAGATTTCCGCTGCTGGAGCTTATCGGTATCCCGACGTGGTGGTGAGCTGTAGCGAGCCTGACCAAGATGCAACGAAGCTGTTTCAAGCACCCAGACTGATCGTTGAAGTGCTATCACCGGGAACGGAGCGGAAGGATCGCGGAGCAAAATTCAAAGAATACTGTCAGCTTCCTAGCCTGCAAGAATATGTCTTGATTGATGCCCAAGAGATGCGAGTGGAATGCTATCGCCGGGGTGAAGGCCGGATGTGGCTCTACTTTGCCTATGGAGAAGGAGACCCAGTAGAGCTAGCCAGTATTGACTTTACCTGTCCCATTGAGCTGATTTATGAAGAGGTTCAGCTCGGCAATGCGGAAGAATCGCTGAGCTGAATGGGATTGAGCATTGAGGGATTGCTCAACCTCTTGGTCTGTCAATGCTAGATTTTCTGGTTAAGGCAGGTAATCGGTCATCGGTAATGGGTCATTGGCGAACCATTCCCATCACCTATCACCCGGCAACTCTAATGTTTAGAACTGACACTAAACAAACCGCTTGAGGGAATCCTTCAGCTCACCATACTCATACTCAAATCCACTGGCCTGGGTCTGCTTAGGCATCACCTTCTGGCCCTCCAGCACCACCTTGGCCCCCTCACCCAGCAACAGCTCTAAAGCAAAGCCCGGCACCGGCATCCAGGAGGGACGGCCCATGACCTCGCCCAGGCTGTCCGTCATCTGCTTCATGGTGACAGGGTTGGGGCTGGTGGCGTTGTAAGCCCCCTGCATTTGCCCATCAGTGAGGGCCTGGATGATCAGGCTGACCAAATCCTCCCGATCCACCCAGGAAAACCACTGGCGACCGCTGCCGATGGGGCCACCGGCAAAGGCTCTAAAGGCAGGGAGCATCTTGGCCACCGCGCCGCCATTGTCCAGCACAACGCCGATGCGCAGAATAACGAGGCGAACGCCGTCGCTGACCTTCTGGGCTTCGGCTTCCCATTGCTTGCAGACCTCGGCGAGGAAGTCATCGCCGGGGCCACTGCCCTCGTCAAAGGTCGCAGTCTCGCTGGTGCCGTAGTAGCCGATCGCCGATCCACTCACAAAAACCTGAGGCTTCGACTCCGCCTGCTCAATGGCCTGGACTAAACTCCGGGTGGTATCAACGCGACTATTGAGAATTTCATTTTTCTGATCCACCGACCAGCGCTTCTCGGCAATGGGCTCCCCCGCCAAATTGATGACCCCCTGACATTGGCAGATCACCCCCTGCCATTCCGCCAGGGTCTCGGGGCTATAGGCAACAAACTCCAGGCTGGGAAACTCAGCCTGGGGAAAGCGTTGCTCTGCCTTGCTGACGCTGCGGGTCAAGACCACCACTTGATGCCCGGCTTCCACAAGGCGTTCGACGAGGCGGCTACCCACAAATCCTGTTGCTCCGGTGATGGCGACTTTCATAGGGCTGGTGGGGGCTAGGATGCTGAGGGGCTAGGATGCTGGAGGGCTGGGGGCTAGGATGCTGGAGAAACTTGGCCACCCTAGCTAGGCAGACTGCATTAGTCTACCCCCTCAGGAAAATTGGGAACAACAGGCATCGCTCCTTTGGCTGGCAAGTCCTTTGGCTGGCAAGTCTTTGGGCGAAAACAAGCTGCGGCAGAGGCCCAGACTGACCGATGCTTTCTGGCAAATCTTCCTGATCCTATGGCTTGAGGCTTGGATAATCGATGGAGGAGCCGTACGCCCACCTGGGTTGCCTTGCTGCTGGCGACTGATGATTAAACCTCTCAATACGAATTATTATTGAGGGCGAATGCCCAAAAGCTTGGGGTTGTTCGCTATTGTTACTTTTGTCTGCCCACCTCCACAGAGATTGCGCGTATGGCACCGGCCAAGATTCTCATCATCGAAGACGAGACTGCGGTTCGCACGCTGATTCTCCGTTTTTTGACCAAACAGGGGTTTCAAGTTGAGGCAGCCGAAGACGGCAAGACCGGCATGTCGCTGTTTGAGAAGTTCAAGCCGGACCTGGTCATTCTCGATGTCAATTTGCCTGACACCACGGGCTATGCCCTCTGCAATGACATGCAGGGGCGCACTGGCGTGTTTGTGCTGATGCTCACGAGCCGCGACGATGAGGCGGACAAGATCGAAGGCTTCAAGCAGGGGGCGGACGACTACATCACCAAGCCCTTTGGCCTGAGCGAGCTGGGGGCTCGTGTCGGCGCGATCCTCAAGCGCCAGCGCACCGTGACGGCGGCGGAGCAGCAATGCTTGGAGTACGCCGGTCTCAGCATTGACCCCATTCGCCGGGAGGTGAGCCTCAATGATGAGATGGTGCCGCTGACGGCGCTGGAGTTTGACCTGCTGCATTTCTTGGCCAGCCATCCCGGTCGCGTCTGGCGGCGGGCGGAGCTGATTCAGGAGGTGTGGGATTACGACTATGTGGGCGACCAGCGGGTGGTGGATGTCCACATCGGTCAGATTCGCAAAAAGATTGAGATCGATACCAGTCAGCCCTCGCTGATCCAGACGGTGCGCGGCGTGGGCTATAAGTTTGAAGCGCTGACGGCGGCGGAAGCGGCAGCGGCGGCGGAAGCGGAAGTCTAGGGGCCATTCACCTGGGCGATCGCCGGTCGCTTACCAAACTGCCCCGTCATGATCGCCAGGGCAATCCTTCGCACGGGGCCGATGTGGCGCAGCATCCACAGACCCACCCGACGCAGGCCAATGATCGGGGGCCATTGGTTAGAGAAGAGACGATCGAGGAAATCGGTGAACGCCAGGATGACCCAGTTTTCCAGCTTGCGCCAGCGCTGGTAAGGCTGGAGAGTTTTGACATGGCCAATATCCTGCCCTTTGCTCTGGGCTTGGCCCAGAACCTGGGCCAGGGCGGCGGCATCGCGGATGCCCATGTTGAGGCCCTGGCCGCCGACGGGGTGGCAGTTGTGGGCGGCATCGCCGACGAGGGCGAGGCGGGGCAGGATGTAGCGATCGCTCTGCATCAACCTCACGGGAAACACCCGCCGGGGGCTATCGGGCTCCACCCGGCCCATGTGGCTGCCGTAGTTTTTTCCAGCAGCTGTATAAATTCGGCTTCGGGCAGGGCGGCGATCGCCTTGGCCTCATCATGGGGCGCGGTCCAGACCACCTGGGAGCGGTTGCCGGGCAGGGGCAGGATGGCAAAGGGGCCGCTGGGCCAGAAGCGCTCGTAGGCAATGTTGTGGTGGGGCTGCTCATGGCGGACCGTGAAGCCAATGCAGGACTGCCAGTATCCCCAGCCCTTGGTGGAGACCTCGGCGGCCTCCCGTAGGGGGGACTGGGCACCGTCGGCGGCGACGACTAGATGCGATCGCAGCACCTGCTGTTGTCCATCAACATTTAGCGTGACTTCCGCGCAGCTAGGCAGGTAGTCCACGGACTGGACCTGGGCGGGACAGCACCAGCGCAGGCTGTTCGACCGCTCCAAATGCTCATACAGCGGCTTGAGTAGAGCGTTATGTTCGGCCACGTAAACCACTTCATCCTGGCGTTTGAGATCCTGGGAATCGAGCCAGACCACCTTGGGATACGCCCCATCGGAGAGGCGAATGCGGGAGCAGGCGGTAAGGTTGGGGCGCATGGCCTCCCAGAGGCCCAGGCCACGAAAAATATCCGCCGACAGCAGCGTAATGGCATAGGCCCGCTGCTGCTGAAGGCCAACGGACTGGGGCTTCGACTCCACCAGGACCACGCGCAGGCCCGAGTCCAGCAGGGAGCAAGCCAGGGTTGCGCCCACGATGCCTGCTCCGACGATGACCACATCGGCATCGAGGGAGTCGGTGGCGCTAGAGCGTTGGCGAGGTTGGGTCAGGAGAACCATGGATGCTTGAATGAGTGGGGATGCTTGAATGAGTGGGGATGCTTGGATGAGTCGTGAACGATCCGCCAAATACCCTTCCATTGTTACGCAAGTTTAAGCAGGCGTCGCGCTGGGGCTCACAATTCCGGTTTACTTTAGATTTGTCCCCCAGAGCGGGCGTTAGATTGGATATCGCGCCTACCAAACAGCCCTCTAATGATTGGGTTTTGCATTCAGGTTTAATAGAACACCCTATGGTCTCCACTTCACCTTCCCGCCCGCCCGGTCTGGCCTCTCGCCTCGTCAGTGGCGTGCTAAACATCAAGCCGGTGTTCAACGTGGCCCGCAACCGCGCCCGGACCATGATGCAGCGCCGGGCGATGAATCTGGGCTTTGACTGGCAGCGGGAAGTGGATGCGCTTAGGGCGAAGGGAGAGGCCAAAGGAGAAGTCCAAGCCAAGGCCACGGCGGACCTGTCACCGGCCTGGAACCAAGCCCTGGCCGAGGTCACCAATCCCGAGCTGACCTATCCTGACTATTACCTCAAGCCCTTTCATGCCTATGAAGACGGCAACCTGGGCTGGGGGCCTGCCCTGGAGGTGGAAGTGGCGGCGAAGACGGTCCATGCCCAGATTTGGACGGGCCGGGAAGTGGCGGGCGATCCCCAGGGCGATGCGCGGCTGCGTGAAAGCTACCATGCAGTTTTGCAGGCTCAGTTGCCCGCTGCGCCCCAGCGCATTCTCGATATTGGCTGTAGCGTGGGCATGAGCAGTTTTGCATTGCAGGATGCCTATCCCGAGGCCCAGATTGAGGGGCTGGATTTGTCGCCCTATTTCTTGGCCGTGGCCCAGTACCGCAACCAGCAGCGGGTTGAACAGGGGCTGCCCAGCATTACTTGGCACCATGGAGCGGGGGAGAGCAGCGGTTTGCCGGACCAGTCCTTTGATTTGATTTCGGTTTGTCTGCTGTTCCATGAGTTGCCCCAAAATGCCAGTCTGGCGCTACTTCAGGAGGGCCGTCGCCTGTTGAAGCCCGGCGGACATTTTTGCTTTATGGATATGAATCCTCAGTCCGAGGCCCATAGCAAGATGCCGCCCTATATTTTGACGCTGCTCAAGAGTACAGAGCCTTATATTGACCAGTATTTCAGCCTGGATGTGAGCCAGGCGTTTGAGCAGGCGGGTTTTGTAACGCCGACGATTACGCCGAATAGCCCCAGGCATCGCACGGTGATTGGGCGGGTGGCCTAATCGTGGATTGGGGGGCGATCGCCGTGAATAATCGCGTAGGGTGCCCTTTTGCATCGCACAACAGCCTAGATCCGCGCAACAAAACGCAGCCAATCCCAAGCCGCAAGCGCACACAGTCCTGCCCAAAACATGACACCAAATATTGCGTGAATCGAACCGAATACCGCATCAAAATTGCGATGAAAACTTTCATCATATTTTACGGTTCCCGCCGCTTTGCAGCTTCACTAAATTAGGCTCAAATCCAAAGCTGGCCAGCCTTACTTTGCGACTTGATGGCTTCGAAAAAGAGCGCCCAAGAAGCTCTTTTACCCAAACCTTCCCAGAACCTTCGTAGCTTCACGGACATCTCAGGTCCAGCTTCCTGCTTGAGATCCGAAAAACTACACCTCAAGGCCAAAGAAAATTAGCCCCTAGCAAGGAATAAGCGCCAGGCGACAGAAGTATTCAAAAAACTGATCTATATCGCCCTTGCCATGTAGCACTTAAACCTTGTCTGGGCACTATAGGTTTATGGCAGATAGCTTCTCTTCACTGAAGCCTAGATGGGTTGAACGCAGCGCTCGTTGTTCTGATCCATCATGCTGATTCACTGCCAGGCTGATTGATCGTCAGGGCCTGCGGATTCACCTGCCAAATTTCTAACTTTTCAGGCCTATGACTATCGTTGCAGGTAATTATGAGGTTTCAGAAACACTGACTGCCGAGCAGTTGGTGGAGCGTTTGCAAGACATTTTGCGATCGCCCTCCAGCGGCACCGTCACCCTGCACCGGCCCGATGGCACCCCCATCGGCAGCCTCAAATTCAAACTGGGGCAACTGCTGTGGGCCAGCAGCCCCGAGCACCGCTGGCGACGATGGCAGCGACTGACCCGACAGCTGTGTCCCCAAATTCAAGACTATCCCTTAGAAACCGCCCCCCACAGCGAAGACTGGGAATACCAAACCCTGACCCAGCTCATTCGCCAAAACAAAGTGGACCGGATAGCGGCGATCGCCCTGCTTCAACAAAGCCTGGCCGAAACCCTATTCGACATCCTCCAACTGTCTCGCCAAGGCTGCAAGCTCTCCAGCTCCGCCATCTCCGATGCCCCCGACAGCCCCATGATCGAGAACAGCGCCGCCCTGCTCAGCGAGGCCGAACAAGCCTGGCAAGCCTGGGTCACCGCCGGGCTGGCGGACTGTTCCCCTAACGCGGCCCCCAGCGTACGCAATGCCGCGCCCTCCAGCAACGCACCTCCCCCCAGACCTATCAAACGCTTAGCAACTTGCTCAATGGGCGATCGAGTCTGCGGGAGCTGGCCCTGACCATGGGTCAGAACCTGCAAATGCTGGCCCAAACCCTGCTGGCCTACGCCCAGTGGGACTTGATTGGCCTCAATGAGATCGCTGACCTCCCCAGCCCAGGCCAGAATCCAGGCCCAAACCCAGGCCAAAATTCAGGCCAAAATTCAGGCCCAAATCTAGGCCAAAACCAGGGCCAAGACAGCAGCTACCCCAGCACTCGCATCAGCGAGGTCGCCAGCGATGCCCCGTTGGTCATGTGCATTGATGACAACCCCAAAGTCTGCGAAATGTTGGGCAAAATCCTCGGCAGTGCGGGCTATCGATTTGTCAGCGTCCAGGACTCCCTCCAGACCCTGCCCGTGCTGCTGGAGCGCAAGCCAGACTTCATCTTCCTGGACCTGGTCATGCCCGTGGCCAGCGGCTATGAAGTCTGTGCCCAAATCCGCCGCATCTCAATGTTCAAGGACTTACCCATCGTCATCCTGACCGGTAACGACGGCATCATCGATCGCATTCGCTCCAAAGCATCCGGCTCCACGGATTTTATTTCCAAACCCCTGGATGTCTCCAAAGTGCTGGCGGCGGTGAAGCAATATCTGCCAGACCGGGTGCCCAGGCCTGTCTGAAGCATCAGGCCTGTCTTAAAGCCTCGAATTTGTTTTGAAGCATCAGGCCTCAGACGCCGTTCCCAGCGTCCCTATCCCTCGCCTTTGCCCCTTTGTCCCATCGTTTCTATTCTCCTGATCATGAGTATTGCACTGCTTGTTGAAGACAGCTTGACCGAAGTGGAAGTGATCACACGCCACCTCAAAAACCTCGGACTGCAAGTGATCTGGGCCAATAGCTGCGAAGAGGCCAAAGTTCACCTCAGCGCCAGCACCCCTGATCTGATTGTCCTGGACGTGATTCTGCCAGGCCAAAGCGGCTTTGAACTCTGCCGCGAGCTGAAGGGCGATCCCAGCACCAAGGGCATTCCCGTCATGATCTGCTCCACCAAAAACACAGACACCGACAAGCTCTGGGGCGACATGTTAGGGGCCGATGCCTACTGCGCCAAACCGGTCGATGTCCAGGAATTTAGCACCATTGTTCGTCAGCTCGTCAAGGCTTGATACCCATGTCCCTCGCCCCAGACTCCACGCTCAGTCGGTCCGCGATCGGGCCTAACGCTGCCCTGGGGCGCTGGCTTAGCCAGTCCCCCAGCCAGCCTACAAACCCGGCTCCAGTCGAGGCTGAAGTCCCCCAGGAACGCCTGCTGCGGTTTGGCCTGCCCGATGGCAAGACCGCCCTGCTGCCCCTGGACAGCATCCAGGAGGTGCTGCAAGTCCCCAAACGGGGCCTGCTGTCGGTGCCGGGAATGCCCCGGTCAATCCTGGGTGTAGCCAATTGTCGAGGGGCAATTTTGTGGCTGGTGGACTTGGGCCGCCTGTTGGGATTGGCTGCTGCTCCTGGCCAGGCTGCGGTTCCAGTGCCCAGCGCGCCAGGGTCCAGCAGCCCAGCGTTCAGCAGCCCAGCGTTCAGCAGCCCAGCGTTCAGCAGCCCAGGGTTTAACAGCCCAGGGTTTAACAGCCCAGCATTTAACAGCCAGGCCCTCAACACCATCGTCATCCAGGTGGCTGGGGCCACGCTGGGGCTGGTTGTTCCCCGAGTCATGGAGATCGAGACCCAGGCTGCGGATCAGATTCAGCCCCCCTCACGGGATCTGTTTGTGGCGGAACTCATGCCATTTTTAGCGGGCTATTTGCCCCAATCCTGTACGCCGCTGCTCAGCGCCAGCGCCTTGCTCGAACAGCTCCAACTGAGTCGCTAGTCCATCAATTCATATCGCCGTCAGTCTCTGCCGCCATCCAATCCTGCCGCCGTTCATCCCCGTTACAGCCATGAGCTTTTTCAAACGTCGCTCCCAATCCGATGCCCAGCCTGCTGCTGAATCTATCCCAGCCCATTTGGCCCCCAGGGAAACCGCCAGTGAGGAACACCTCAAGGAGATCTTTGCGTATGACGAGGGGCCGATGCCCTTGCCGGGTCAGCCCGCCCAGCGGCTCCAGTTGCCCGCCAGCAAGGTTCAGCTCCAGGTGACAGCGGCGGAGCGGGTAGAGGAGGTTCATCCTCCCACCAGCGAACAGCTCCATGGCAGAGCGGGCTATGTCGAAAAATTGCGTAGCAATGGGGGCCAGCATCGCTACGCCCTTCAATCTTCACATCAGGATCATCAAGGATATTCATCAGTCATGTCTAACGGTAGTAGTGGCGGTAGTAATGGCGCTAGTAACGGCGCTAGTAATGGCGGCAGCGGCGGCGGCAGCGGTAACGGCAATCATGGCCAGCAGCCGATCACGGTGCCCTATTCTCTGATGGCAACGGGGAATGGTCTCCAGGGCAACGTTGGGGATGGAGCCAGCCTGGCCAAGGGTGCCAATCGTCAGCAACAGATTGAACAGGCCGTGATGACCTCAGTCCAGCAGTATCAGCTCCAGGGCCAGACGGCACAGCCAGGGGGCCAGAACGGGAACCAGAACGGGAGCCAGAACGGGAGCCAGGCGGGGGGACAGTTGGGGCGCGATCGCATCCTCCAGGTCGCCCAAGCCATCCGCCAAGCCGATGACCGAGCAGCGGTGCTCAAAGCAGCCGTCGCCCAGACCCAGTCTGCCCTACAGGCAGATCGTGTGCTGTTCTATCGCTGCACCGCCGCTGAACAGGGATGTGTGGAGGCAGAGGCCCTGTTCCAGGGCTGGACACCGGCCCTGGGACAATATTTGCCCGTGAGCTTTTTCGGTGGCGAGACCCTGGCAGACTACCAGACCAATCAGGTCTATGCCTTCAGCCGGGGCCAGACCCAGGCGCTGTCTCCCTATCAGATCCAGCTGATGGATCAGTACCAGGTGCGGGCCAGCTTGGCCCTGCCGGTGATTTTGAATGAAAAGCCCTGGGGTTTCCTGGTGGCCCATCGCTGCGCCCAGGAGCATCAGTGGCAAGAAGCGGAAATTGACTTGCTCTATCAGGTCGCCATCGAGCTGCGCCTGAAACTGCAAGCTGTGGAATTTGAAGCGGAATTCCAGCAGCAGGTGGGCCATGGCGCAGCCTTGGTCAAGGTGATTCAGAAAATCCAGCAGGCTTCGGGGGTGGATGCGATCTTCCGCACGGCCACGGCGGAGTTGCGCCAGGCGCTGGGCTGCGATCGCACTGCGATCTACCGCTTCAACCCCGACTGGACCGGCGAAGTCATGGCGGAGTCCGTGGGCCGGGGCTGGCTCTCGTTGCTGAGCGAACAGGCCAGGGATCCGGAGCTCTATGCCGATCTGATGCCGGAGGATTGCACCTTTACCAACCTGTATCCTGGCGATCAGCAAATCATTACCTTTGAGCGGGAGAATGCCCTGCTGAGCAGCAGCGGCGGCGGCCAATTCAACAATGGCGTGCCCTTCCGTAAGGTGGATGATGTCTATGCCATGGGCTTCCCGGAATGCTATCTGGAAATGTGCCTAGAGAAGTTCCAATGTCGCGCCTACATCCATGCGCCGATTTTCCAGGATGGTGCCCTGTGGGGGATTCTCTGTGCCTATCAAAACGATGGCCCCCGCCAATGGACCATGGGGGAAGTCAGTCTGTTAGTCAACCTGACGACGCCGCTCAATACGGCGCTGCAACAGGCCCAAACCATGGTGCAGGTCAAGCTCCAGACCGAGCAACTGCTCGAATCGGCCAAGCGGGAGCAGCTTGTGTCCAGCATTGTCGGGCGGATTCGCCAAAGCTTGGATGTGGACCAGGTGTTCAAGACCACGACCCAGGAAATGCGTCGATTTTTGAAATGCGATCGCGCCGTCGTCTATCGCTTCAACGAAGACTGGAGCGGCGAATTTATTGCTGAATCCACCAGCTCCCGGCTGCGCTCCATCCTCGGCCAGGGCTTTGGGGCCAACATGGGCAACTGCCACAGCCTCACCAGCCTGCGCCCCGATGGCCTGCCCATGGATAGCCGCGATGTGCGCATTGCCGAAGCCAGCCTGGCCAACGGTCGCGACTACAACCGCAGCGGTTTCTTTTTGGATGACATCGAAGCCCATGACCTGCCTCGGGACTTCATGGAGGCGATGGAGGGGATCGGCACCCGCGCCTATTTGATGTCGGCGATTTTTGTCGGCGATCGCCTCTGGGGCATGTTGGCCCTGTACCACGGTAGTCCCTACAACTGGCAAGAGGCCGATCGCCAGCTCGCGGCCCAGGTGGCAGAGCAGTGCGGCGTCGCCCTACAGCAGGCCCAGTATATTCAGGCCCTGAAAAACCAATCGAAAAAACTCGAAGAATCGGCGGAGCGCGAGCGGTCCGTGGCCAGCTTGATCAACCGCATTCGGGAAAACCAAAAGACAGCAGCGGTATTCCGCACGGCGACCCAGGAAGTGCGCCGCCTGTTGAACTGCGATCGCACCATCATCTACCGCTTCAACGAAGATTGGAGCGGCGAAGTGGTGGCTGAATCCGTGGGCGGTGGCTGGATTCCCCTGCTGCAATTGCAGGCCCAGGACCAAGCCATCCAGAAAGAGCTGATGGCCTCCGATAGTTGTGTGGTCAAGTATTACGGCGCTAGCGACCAAACAGCCAATGCCCAAGCAGCCCGTGAAGGTGAATTATTCAAGCAAGACACCTACCTGCGCGAGACCCAGGGCGGCGAATATACCAAGGGCATTCGCTTCCGCCAGGTCAACGATATCTCGACCATGGACTTCGCCCCCTGCTACCTCCAAACCCTGGAAAAATTCCAGTGCAAGGCCTACATCAACGTGCCGATCTTCCAGGGCTCCAAGCTCTGGGGCCTGATGGCGGCCTACCAGAACGATGGTCCCCGTGAATGGGAAGAAGCGGATGTCAACCTGATGATGCAGATTGCACCCCAGCTCGGCCTCACCCTCCAGCAGGTCGAATACCTGGAAAAACTGGAACAGCAATCCCAGGAGCTCCAGGCCTCCGCCGAACGGGAAAAGGCGGTCAACAGCGAAATGCAGATGAAGGTCGTCAACCTGCTGCGGGCCGTGCGCCCAGCCCTGGATGGTGACCTGACCGTCCGTGCTCCCATCACCGAGGATGCGGTGGGCACCGTGGCCGATGCCTACAACAACACGATTCAGGCCCTGCGCCAGATTGTCACCCAGGTAAAGGATGCCGCCACCAAGGTCGGCAGTACCTCCCAGGACAGCGGCAGCGCCATTGTGCAACTGTCGGCTAAGGCCCAGGAGGAAGTCAGCGTCATTCAAAAGGCCCTGGCAGAAATCACCAGTATGCGCAGCGCCACGGAAGCGGTGGTCACCACCGCCCAGCAGGTGGAAGGTGCCGTCCAGCAGGCCAACCAGGTGGTCATGCGCGGCGACAATGCCATGGATCGCACCGTGGACGGCATCATGGCCATCCGCTCCACCGTGTCTGAAACCAGCAAGAAGATCAAGCGCCTGAGCGAATCCTCCCAGAAGATTTCCCGCGTGGTCAGCTTGATTGGCGATTTCACCACTCAGACCCAGCTATTGGCCTTGAATGCAGCGATCGAAGCCACCCGCGCTGGGGAATATGGTCGCGGCTTTGCTGTGGTCGCCGATGAGGTGCGCTCCCTGGCTCGCCAGTCCGCCGAAGCCACCACGGAAATCGAGAAGCTGGTCCAGGAAATCCAGGCTGAAACCAGCTCCGTCACCCAGGCCATGGACCTGGGCATTGACCAAGTGGTCACCGGCACCAACCTGGTCAACGAGACCCGCCAGAGTCTGACGGACATTGTCGAAGCCACGGCCCAAATCAGTAGCTTCGTCGAAGGCATCACCCAGTCCGCCAACAGCCAGTCCCAACAGTTCAAGTCCGTGGCCCAAACCATGACCGATGTGACGGACCTGGCTGCCGAGACCTCGAAAGAGTCCCTGGAGATCTCCGATTCCTTCAAGGAACTGTTGGCCACCGCCGAAGACCTGCAAGCGACCGTGGGCAAGTTCAAGGTCTAGGGCTGACGCTGCGGTCAATCACCACCGCGATCGCTCGTAGGTTGGGTTGAAGCATGAAACCCAAAGGGCTTAAGCCAGCGCCTAGTACAGCGAGGCGTCAGTTTCGGTACTAGCCTAAGCCGACATCATCCCCCAACCCCTTCTCCCATAAAAGGAGAAGGGGAGCCGGATCGGAGCCCCTCTCCCTCCCTGGGGAGGGGTTGGGGTGAGGGCAGCCAAACTTAAGCCGCAATCTACTAGTCCCGCGCCTGTTGGGTTTCGGAAGCCTTAACCCAGCCTATGTTCAGACTGCCTCGATCTGTTATTCATCCACGCTTTCCGCCCTCTCCCTCCCCTGCCGCCATGTCTAGCGATCCAGCCCTGCGCGAAGAAGCCTTTCCCTATTTCGCCAACGAGGCGACCGACCTCCTGCAAAACATTGAGCAGGATCTGCTCAGCCTGCGGGAAGACCGCACCTCGGCGCGGGTTCACAGTTTGATGCGCTATTCCCACACCCTCAAGGGCGCTGCCGCCACGGTGGGTTTGGAGACGGTCAAGCATGTGGCCCACGTCTTGGAGGATGTCTTTCGTGCGCTCTACAACCCTGACATTGAGATTGATGATGAGGTAGAGGCGCTGCTGTTTGAGGGCTATGACTGTCTGCGGATGCCGCTGATGGCGGAGCTCCAGGGCGGCAGTGTTGATGAGTCAGATATTTTTAACCGGGCAGCGGCAATTATTTCACGGCTCCAAGAGAAGCTGGGGGATCTGTTTGACCGGGAGACCCCGATCCCGACGGCCCAGGAGCTGGGGTTTGATGTGGTCAAGTCGATGTTTGAGGTGGGCGTGGAACAGCGCCTCAACAGCTTGGAGGCCCTTGTGGGTGCTTCTGCAACTGAAGCAGGGCGGGCAGAGCTAGCGGCCCAGCTACAGATCACCTGTGAGGTGTTCCAGGGGTTGGCGGAATCCTTACAGCTACCGGGCTTTGGGGAAATTGCCCAGGTGACGCTGGCGGGCTTGGCTGCCCAGCCAGGCAATCGAGCCTTAATGGAGCAGGCCTGTGTGGATCTGCGGGCGGCCCAGCAGTTGGTGCTGGGGGGCGATCGCCAGGAAGGCGGCAGGCCCTCTCCAGCACTGCTGGCCCTGGTGGCTGCCGGTGCTGATCAGGCTGTTAACCATGGGGGAGCTTGACTGAAGCGGGACTGGCGATCGCCCCAGGCCTGCCCGATGATCTCAACCTCAGTGGATTGGAAGGCTTGTTTGGGGGCTTGACCGAGGCCGCAGCGCCGCTGGCTGAGCTGGAGCCCGCTCTGGGGCTGGATGGGGGCCTGGATGGGGAGGCTGCTCCGATCGCGGGTGCGGTAACGGGTGGCGATGCCTCGCTGCCCCGCCTGGATGGCCAACTGGAATCCCAACTGGAGTCACTGTTTGGCCAGGCCGAACTCAGTGAGCTTGCACCCAAGCCCTTGGCAGATTCACCCGAGCCTGAGCCAGCGCCGCTCCCGGAGGCATTGACCAGCCTGGACGATCTGTTTGGCGGTCTGGCAGCGTCCGAAATACAAGATATGTTCACGAATGAGGAGCCGGTCATTGCCGCCGAGGCTGACGATGAGGGTGAAGTTTCGGGCCAGGACGCGATCGCAACCCCAGCATCGGTCGCCTCTACAACTGATCTAGATTCTTCCCCAGCAGAGCCGCCAGCTAGTCTTGCCCAGGAAGCGGCGGCGATCGCCCTCTCCCAAGCGGCCCCCACCGCCTCGCCCGCGATCGTCAACGTTGCCAATGACGCTGCCAATGACGCTGCCAATACCCCAGCCAGTACCCCGGCCCGCCGCCGCCCCACCAAAGCCGCAACGCTGATCTCCTCCAGCCCCGCGCGCTTCAATCGCGGTCGGGAATCCAAGGTCAACCTGCGCGTCGGCCTCGACCAAGTCCTGCGCCTCGACCACCTCGTCGGCGAGCTGCTCACCAACCAGATCCAATCCTCGGACCAGGATGACCAACTGCGCCAGGGCGTATTGGAATTGCTGGACCAACTGTGCAAGCACCGCCGCACCCTCAGCGATCTGCAAACCGCCGCCCAGCAGGTTGGCCTGGATGAGTGGGGCCGTTCCTCCCCCGCCCAGGATGAGGCCGATGCCCTGGTCAGACCTGCCATGACTGCGACCAAGCGCAAGCAGGGGCACAGCAGCACAGCCCCAGGAAGGGGCAAAGGCCAGCGCCAGTCCAGCGTCGTCCATCGGGCGATCGCCATCCCCCAACTCCCCCTCAGCGCCCAGTTCGATGCCCTGGAAATGGATCGCTACAGCGACCTGCACATCGTCACGCAAAAGGCACTGAATGAAGCCGTACAGCTCGAAATCGTGATCGAAGCCGTGGCCGAGCAGACCAAACAAAGCCGCCAGACCTGCGATGCCCGCCAGCGCCTCTTCCGCCAACTGCGCGACGACCTCTCAGCGGTGCGGCTCAAGGCCGTGGGCGAACTATTCGACCGTTTCCCTCGGGTGCTCCAGCAACTGAGTACGACCTATGGCAAGCAGGTGGAGCTGAACATCATCGGTCGCCATGTGCTCGTCGATAAGGTTACCCTCGATGCGCTCTACGACTCCCTGCTGCATTTGGTGCGCAACGCCTTCGACCACGGCATCGGCACCGCCGCAGAGCGCCAAGCGGTGGGCAAGCCCGCCCAGGGCCAGATCGAACTGGCAGCCTACCAGCAGGGCAACCGCACGGTGATTGAAGTGCGTGACGATGGCAGGGGCGTTAATTTAGAGCGCATTGCGGAAAAGGCGATCGCCCAGGGACTGATCAGCGCCACGGAAGTGGAATCGATCACGGAATCGCAACTGTTGGAATTTCTCTTCCACCCCGGCTTTTCCACCGCAGCCTCAGTCAGCGAACTCTCCGGGCGCGGCGTGGGCCTGGATGTGGTCCGCTCCCAGATCGAAGCCCTTGAAGGCAACCTCTCGATCCGCTCCGAACTGGGCGAAGGCACCAGCTTTATCTTGCAGTTCCCCCTCTCTGTGACGATTACCAAGCAGTTGATTTGCATGGCTGGGGGGACCACCTACGCGATCGCCGCCGATGGCATCGAACAGGTCTTGCTGCCCCGCAGCAGCCAGCTCCGCAGCCTCAGTGATGGCCGCACGGTGTTGACCCTGCGCCAGGGCGGCGAGGAGGCGATCGTCCCCGTGCTGTCTCTGGATAGCTTGATCGGCAATGGTCAAGGCGGGATGGGGGCTCGGGTGCAAAGCCAGGGCGATCGCCCAACGCTACCGATGCAGCCGATCCTGTTGGTCAACTGTAGCGATGGCCTGCGAGGCATCCAAGTCGAGCAAGTGATGGGAGAACAGGAACTCTCGATTCGGGCCATGGGCTCCGCCGTCGAGCCACCGGCCTACATCCAGGGCTGTACCGTGCTGGGCGATGCCCACTTGGCCTTGGTGATTGAACCCAGCCTGTTGCTGGAGCAATTCTATGGGCCAATGGGTGATGCAGGGACAACTCACAGCCCTGGCTTCAAGGCGCAACTTCCCCAGACAGCTTCCGCCAGCGATGCTTCAGACACTTCCCTTGGCCTGGCATCTAGCCCGGCATCCAGTTCAATGCCTGGCTCGGGCCGCGCCAACCAGCCCCAGCGCATTTTGATTATTGACGACTCCCTCACCCAGCGCCGCACCCTAGAACGAACGCTGAACACCGTTGGCTATGAAGTCAGCCAGGCGGAGGATGGCCTGGATGCGATCGTCCGCCTCCAGCAGAATGCCGAGGTGGACTTAATCGTCTGCGATCTGGAAATGCCCCGCATGAACGGCTTTGAATTTCTCAGCCAGAGCCACAGCATCCCAGGACTCCACGGAGTTCCCATCGTCATCCTCACCTCCCGCAGCGGCGGCAAGTACCGTCAGTTGGCTCAGGAACTAGGCGCAGCCGAATTTCTCAGCAAACCCTACACCGACTACGAGTTGCTGAATACAGTGGCTCAGCTTCTGAAGTCTAAAGTTGCTGTGTAGTGGATTTCCCCACCCCCACCTCCCCTACCT
>JAAUQQ010000410.1 GCA_012032745.1 Synechococcales cyanobacterium RM1_1_8 | reverse complement strand
TTGGAAGGTTTCGGGGCCGCTGGGGTTGGCGGGGGCGGATTGCTGGGCGTTGCGGGCTGGGTTTGGGGCGGGCGATCGCGGCACATACTGCCGCTCCAGCGTCGTAAAAAAAATTGAATAGAGCGACCCCTGGGGCTGAGCGGCATCGCTGGGAGGGCTCAGGGGCGGCAGCCTGGAGCGGCGGCGTTCGGCCTCGGGGTCTGCAAGCTGCAAAGGCTGAATTTCAGCTTGGCCCGCGACGATGCTGTAGAGCAGGGCGGGGCTGCCGGGGCGATTGAGCGGGCCGCGCTGGCGCTGGATCAGGCGGTTGCTGTAGCTGGGTAGGTCCAGCATCAGTTGGTCGATCAGTGGCTCGATCGCCCCCAGGGGACAGGCTGGGGAGTCTGGAGGCGCTGGGGCTGGGTTGGTTTGGGCGAGCGGGCTGGGTTGGGGCGGGCTGGAAGTTTGGGAATGGCTCGGGGTCGGGAAGGCAAAGAGGGCCAGGTGGGTCGTGAGGGCGATCGCGCCCCAGGCTCCAAGCCTCAGCCTCTGCCTCGATCTGCCCATCACGATCGCCCCGCTCCCATCCCCGCCTCGATCTCTCCACAAATGCGCCCAAAGGCCGCCGCCGGATCCGCCGCCTGGGTAATCGGTCGCCCAATCACCAAATAATCTGCCCCGGCCTGGATGGCCGCCCCCGGCGTCATCACCCGCTGCTGATCGCCGCTGCTGGCCCAGGCAGGCCGTACGCCGGGGCAAACCAAAACCAAATCGTCACAGACCTGGCGAATGCCCTCGATCTCCAGGGGCGAACAAACACAGCCGCCAATGCCGCTGGCCTGGGCCATCAGCGCCATCTGCTGCACATAGTCCAGCATTTCCAGGGGCACCTTCAGTTCAAAGGCGAGGCTGCGGCTGCTGATGCTGGTCAACACCGTCACCGCCAGCAGCATCGGCGGTGCCACTCCTGCCGCTGCTGCTCCCTCCACCGCTGCCTCCTGGGCCGCCGCCAGGGCCGCCTGGCCCGCCGTGGATGGACCGTGAGCAACGCTACGCCATGGCCGCCCGCTGCTCGACAGGCCCCCGCCATGGTGTTGGGGATGTCGTGGAATTTGAGGTCCAGAAAAATCTTTTTGTTGCGGGCCTTGAGTTCCCCCAGCACCGCTGGACCGGCACTGACAAATAGCTCTAGGCCGACTTTCCAGAAGTTGACGGCGGGGAGGCGATCGACGAGGGCGATCGCCTCTGCTGCATGGGCACATCCAGGGGGACGATGATGCGATCGGCGGGGGAAGGGGGCATGGGGGAGGCGCTGATTAGGGAGTCGGTGATTTTGCAAATTACACCACCAGCCGCACAAACCGCTTCTTGCCCACCTGCAACACCTTGCCCGCCAGGTCTGCGGCGCTGGCAAAGTCCTGGTCGGGGTTGGCTATTTTCTCGCCATCCAGGCGCACGGCACCGCCTTTGATCTGACGGCGGGCATCGGAGCTGGAGGCGCAAAGGCCGGTTTGGCCGAGGAGGTAGAAGAATTTGGCCGGAAAACTCAGGGCCGCCATGGAGAATTCCGGCACGGCTTCGGCCTGGTGGGCATCGCCTTGGACCAGCTCTAGGGAGGCTTTTTGGGCTTCTCGGGCGGCGGTTTCGCCGTGGTATTGGCTGACGATGGTGAGGGCGAGGAGCTTTTGGCGATCGCGGGGGTTGTCCGGCAGCTCCGCCAGGCTGAAATCCGTGAGCTGAATAAAATAATCTTCAATCAGGGCATCGGGCACCTTCTCCAGCTTGGCATACATGCCCAGGGGCGTTTCCCCCAGGGCGACGTAATTATTCAAGGACTTGGACATCTTTTGCTGGCCATCCGTGCCGATCAAAATCGGCATCAGCAGACCAAACTGGGGCGGCTTGCCCCCTGGACGACCGAAATGGCGCTGGAGATCGCGCCCCACGCCCAGATTAAACTTCTGGTCTGTGCCCCCCAGTTCCACATCGGCCTCCACCGCCACGGAGTCATAGCCCTGCATCAGCGGGTAGAGAAATTCGTGCAGAAAGATCGGGCTCTCCTGCTGGTAGCGCTTGTCAAAGCCTTCCTTGGCCAACATCTGCCCCACGGTCATGGTGGCCAGCAGTTCCAAAGTCTTATTTAAGTCCAGTCCCGAGAGCCATTCGGAGTTGTAGCGAATCTCCAGTTTGTCTTCAGAGAAATCCAGGATGGGCCGGATCTGATCTAGATAGGTTGCGGCATTGCGCTGCACATCCGCTTCGGTGAGCTGCTTGCGCACCTCGGACTTGCCCGTGGGGTCGCCGATGCGGGCCGTGAAGTCGCCGATGATCAGCACTGCCTTGTGTCCCGCATCCTGGAAGGCCCGCAGCTTGCGCATGGCCAGGCTGTGGCCGATGTGGATGTCGCTGCCGGTGGGGTCGATGCCCAGCTTGACCCGCAGGCGATCGCCCGTAGCCAGCCGGGCGGCCAGGTTTTCCTTGGGGTCGCTAGAGTTGGGCTGGTGGGGAAAAATTTCGCTCGTACCACGGCTGAGCCAAGGGGGAGAGTCCGTCACGGCTATGGGGTCTATGGGTTTGCTCAAGAAGAATCGGGCCGCAAATGTCGCCAATTCGCAGCTTGCCTATTATAGTGGCAGCACCCCGCAGAAACGGCCTCTCGCCCGGTTGCAGCCGAGCCAAGGATTGAGCCGATGGATTAAACCGCTGGATTAAACCGCTGGGAAATCTGGCTGTGCTGCCTTTGAAAACTTTCTCACCAAACCCTTCGTTTTGGGAATTGCGCTGTGTCCTCTAAAACCCTCCAGGGAATGCCTCGCCGCCCCCACTCCCGCCCGCCGGGCTCGCACGCCTGGGGCGTTGTCGATGTCCTGGGAAAACTCACCGGGGGGGCATTCCTGGGAACGCTCGTGATTTCCAGCTCCCTGGTGGCGGGGGCGCTGGTTGGGTTAGCAACCAGTTTTCGCAACCTGCCCGATGTGCGGGGCATGAAGGGCTATGTGCCCACCGAAACCTCCTACATCTACGACATGAAGGGCGGTTTGCTCTCCAGCATTCACGATGAGGCCAACCGCCGCGTCGTACCCATGCATCGCATCTCGCCCCACCTCAAGCGAGCGGTGATTGCCATGGAGGACAGCCATTTCTATAGCCACAACGGCATTAACCCAACCAGCATTGGCCGGGCCTTTGTGGCCAACTTCACCAGCGGTGGCGTGGTGGAGGGGGGCTCGACCCTGACCATGCAGTTGGTCAAAAACCTGTTCCTCACGCCCCGCACGGAAGTCAGCCGTAAGGCCGCTGAGGCGGTCTTGGCCATTCGCCTGGAGCAGGTCTTGGACAAGGATGAGCTGTTTGAGCTCTATCTCAACCAGGTCTATTGGGGCCATAACACCTACGGTGCGGAGACCGCTGCCCAGAGCTATTTCAACAAGTCTGCCGAGGATCTGACCTTGGCTGAGGCGGCGATGATGGCCGGTTTCATCCAGGCCCCGGAGTCCTACAGCCCCTTCGATGGCAATTACAACGTCTCCCAGGAGGGCTACAAGCTGGCCAAGGAGCGCCAGGCCACGGTGTTGGGGCGGATGCGGATCCTGGGCTGGATCAGCGCTGAGGATGAGAAAGCGGCCAAGGCCCAGCCCATTCGCCTGGGCCGGGTCACCTCCTTTGGGGGCAGCAAAATGCCCTACGTGACCGAGGCGGTGGTCCAGGAGCTGACGGAGCGCTTTGGCCGCGATGCCGTGCTCAAGGGGGGGATGCGGGTCCAGACGACGATCGATACCAAGATGCAGCGCACCGCTGAGGCAACGGTCAAGGATTGGCGCGATCGCATCTGGTACAAAGGTGTCAATGCGGATCAAATTGCCCTGGTCGCCGTGGATCCCCGCACCCACTATGTCAAAGCCATGGTGGGTGGTGTGGACTATGAAGACAACCAGTTCAACCGCGCCATCAACGCCGTGCGCCAGCCGGGCTCTGCCTTCAAGCCCTTTGTCTACTACTTGCATGCCATAAAATACACCCCCAACA